>JAQVYH010000047.1 GCA_029004515.1 Eubacteriales bacterium
CATAGTCCTCATTATCAGCTATCTTAAAGATGCAAACATTATTTCGCTTTGGAAGTCACCGCAATAAAAGGTGGTGTGTTATAATTTTCTTGCTTAACCCCTTCGGCACGGATTAATCAAAAATAGCTAAGATTAGTCGAGAGGCGAGTGAGTTGGTCTTTAGTGTGTAATAGTAAATCGAGGGGGCGAAGTTCTTCCTTACTATAAATAATTAAAACAAAAAGGGCTGTAGCAAAACGATTTTTATAATCGGGTTGGCTACAGCCCTTTACTAAATTAAACTTTTATTGTTTTTTACGGTCTGCTTATTTTATAACAGTCCCTTATGCTTCTTTGCAGCTGTGATTGTATTCTTCATCAGCATTGCAATTGTCATTGGTCCAACGCCGCCCGGTACAGGAGTGATTGCCGCAGCCTTCTTTTCAGCCTCGTCATATTTAACATCACCACGAAGCTTTTTATCCTCACCACGATTCATACCAACATCAATTACAACAGCGCCTTCCTTGATCATATCACCAGTAATCATTTCTGACCTGCCGATTGCAACAACAAGTATATCAGCTGAAAGACAGACTTCTTTAAGGTTCTTTGTTCTTGAGTGACATACTGTAACGGTGCCGTTCTCATGAAGAAGAAGCATAGCCTGTGGTTTGCCTACGATGTTACTTCTGCCAACTACAACGCATTGCTTACCCTCAATGCTGATACCGCTTTCCTTAATAAGCTCCATAACACCTGCTGGTGTACAAGGGAGGAAATCATAATTGCCAATCATAATCTTACCAACGTTTACAGGGTGGAATGCATCAACATCCTTTGATGGGTCAATTGTGTTAATTATTGTTTCATCATCAATATGCTTTGGAACAGGGAGCTGACAAAGGATACCATCAATCTCAGGATCGCAATTAAGCTGCTTTACCAGATCAACAAGCTGCTCTTCTGTTGTTTCTGCTGGGAGCGAATACTCTCTTGAAAGAATACCAATCTCCTCACAAGCCTTCTTTTTGGAATTTACATACACTCTGCTTGCAGGGTCATCACCTACAATGATTACTGCAAGACCTGGGTTAACGCCCTTTTCTTTGAGCGCCTCTACCTCTGCTTTCAGTTCCCCTTTGATTCTTGCGCTGACTTCCTTGCCGTTTAGAATTTTCGCCATTTGTATCCTTCCTTTCTCTTATTAAACAGTCTGGACGATTACCTATAAGGTCCTCTCGTCCCGCCTTAACTAATGCTTCATATACTAATTTGTAATTTCCCGGTTGGTCATATTGGAGAAGGGCTCTTTGCATTGCCTTTTCCTTTTGGTCACGAGCAACATACACTTCACTCATATCAATTGGGTTGATGCCTGTATAATACATACAGGTAGATATTGATGCAGGGGTCGGATAGAAATCCTGAACCTGCTCTGGGTGGAGCTTGTTCTTCTTAAGGTACTGGGCTAGCTCAATTGCATTATGAATAGTGCTTCCCGGATGAGATGACATAAGATACGGAACAACATATTGCTCTTTGCCGGTCTTTTTATTTATCACATTGAATTTCTCAACAAACCTATTATACACATCGCTTGATGGCTTGCCCATAAGTGCAAGAACATTATCGCTCACGTGTTCAGGCGCCACTCGCAGCTGACCGCTTATATGATGAGCACATAACTCCTTGAAAAAGCTCGTATCCTTATCAGCTAACAGATAGTCATATCGTATACCCGAACGGATGAAAACCTTCTTAACCCCATCTATAGAGCGAAGTCTGCGAAGGGTTGAAAGATATTTTTTATGAGTGACGATAAGATTCTTACAAACGTTTGGTGACAGGCAACTTTTATTTTTACAAGGTTCCTTCTTGGTGCAAGGCATTGCAACAAAATTGGCAGTTGCACCACCCACATCGTGGATGTAGCCTTTAAACTCCTTATCCCTAGCAAAGCACTTTGCCTCTTTAACTATTGAATCTCCGCTTCTTGCGCTGACTGATTTCCCCTGATGGAAACGAAGTGCGCAGAAGTTACAACCACCATAACAACCTCTTGTAGCGGTAATGCTGAACTTAATTTCATTAAGAGCAGGTACACCGCCATCCCCGTCATACATAGGATGAGACTCCCTCATATACGGCAGGGAATAAACCTTGTCCATCTCCTCCTCTGTCAAGGGGATTGCAGATGGATTTTCAACAAGATATTTGTCACCATGCTTTTGTGCCAGTTTATTATGCTTCCTTTTGGCAGGGCGATATCCATAGGCAATTGCAGTTGCCTCGGCATAAAGAGTCTTGTCCTCCTTAACTTCCTCGTATGATGGAATAATATCCGCATCCTCTGCCTCATTGGAAATATAGCAAGTTCCTCTGACATCGGTTATATCTTTTACATCACAATTTTTAAGCCTGTTTGCAATCTCTACGATAGGTCTTTCGCCCATACCGTAGATTAACAAGTCTGCTCTTGAATCGAAAAGCACAGACCTACGAACTTTGTTATCCCAATAATCATAGTGTGCCAGACGGCGAAGGCTTGCCTCGATGCCACCGATAATGACGGGGACATTCTTATACGCCTCACGGATTCTGTTGCAATAAACAATCACAGCCCTTTCGGGTCGCATATCAATCTTACCACCTGGTGAAAATGAATCCTGACGCCGAAGCTTCTTGGCAGCAGTATATTTATTAACCATACTATCGATATTACCTGAATTAACTAAGAATCCAAGCTTTGGCTTACCAAATCGCATGAAGTCCTTGCAATCCTGCCAATTGGGTTGAGGTATAATTGCTACAGAAAATCCCTCTGACTCTAACACTCTGGAAATAATGGCAGTACCAAAGGATGGATGATCAACATATGCATCGCCTGTAACAAGCACAAAATCAACCTCGCCATTAACTTCACTTGGTTTCACCGGAAGAAAGCTCAAAAATAACACCTCAATCTTAAAAATAATTTAAGGCTGTCGAAAGACAGCCTCATTACTACTCTACATTATCGTTTACGAACATTTCAGTAAACTGTGCCCTTGTAATAAGCACCTGACGAGGCTTCGTTCCCTCGAAAGGACCAATAATACCTCTTGCCTCCATCTGGTCAATAAGCTTTGCAGCTCTCTGATAACCCACCTTAAGCTTTCGCTGATACATAGCAACAGACGCTTGTCCTTCTTCAATTGCCATTTCAATAGCCTTTGGAAGAAGCTCATCAGCCTTGCCCTCAGGGCGTTCCTCATTATAAACAGATGCAGTTCCGCTGCCAACTTCAAAATTGTCAATGTCTTCAAGAACATTAGGGTCATACTCGTGTTCTTCAGTCTGCCCCTTGATAAAGCTGATAATCTTTTCAACCTCATCATCAGAAACGAATGGACCTTGAAGTCTTGTAGCCTTTGTCGCACCAATTGGTGAGAAGAGCATATCACCCTTACCAAGGAGCTTTTCAGCACCAATGGTATCGAGGATTGTTCGGCTATCTACCTGCTGTTTAACAGCAAAGGCAATTCGTGATGGAACATTTGCTTTAATCTTACCTGTTACGACATCAACAGATGGTCTTTGTGTAGCAATTACAAGATGCATACCTGCGGCTCTGGCAAGCTGTGCAAGACGACAGATGCTTACTTCAACATCAGCCGGCGCAACCATCATAAGGTCTGCAAGCTCGTCGATTACAATAACAATCTGTGGGAGTCTTTCTTTTCCCTGCTTGTCCGCTTCAGTATTATAATCCTTAACATTTCTTACATTAAGGTCGGCAAGCTTTTTGTATCTGTCACCCATCTCCTTAACTGCCCATTGGAGAGCACCTGCAGCCTTTGCAGGATTTGTCACAACAGGGATAAGAAGATGTGGAATTCCATTATATCTGCCAAGTTCAACTTCCTTCGGGTCGACTAGAATCATCTTAACCTCGTCAGGATGTGCCTTGTATAAAATACTTGTTATAAGAGTGTTGATACATACAGATTTACCTGAACCTGTTGCACCTGCAACGAGAAGGTGAGGCATTCTTGCAATGTCAACAATTACTGGTGTTCCTGCAATATCCTTACCAAGGGCAAAAGCAAGCTTGGACGGGAACTTAACAAAGTCAGGATGACCGATAAGCTCTCTTATACCAACTGTTGCCGCCTTCTTGTTAGGAGTTTCGATACCTACCGCTTCTTTTTCAGGAACGGCGGAGATTCTGACTGCTGCAACACCAAGCTTAAGCGCTATATCATCAGCAAGATTCTCAATCTTGGAAATCTTAACACCAACACCGGGACGAATCTCATATCTTGTGACTGTTGGTCCCATAGTGTAGTCAATAATCCTTGCTTCAACACCAAAGCTCGTAAGAATTTCAATAAGCTTGGTTGCATTCTTTTCAAGTGAAGCCTGATTTTCCTTTAACCCTTTATTTGATGGAAGATTAAGAAGTGAAAGGGGCGGAAGTATATAATCTCTATAATCTGCTTCTTTGCCCTCTTCTACAATTGCACCCTCTCGTTCTAATTCCTCGACAGGTTCAACCCTTGGAAGTGTCTTTTGGGGGATATCCATATCTGTTAATAGTGGAAAATCCTTTTCAGTTGGTTCTAAATCTTCATTAATTGATTCTTCGTCTTTCTTGCCCTTTTTCTTGGATTTTTTCTCATCCCCAACTTCAAAATCAATCGGCTTTTTGCAAGTTTTCTTTGCATATTCATTGATCTCTTTGTCAATCTGCTTTACATGGTCAACCTCTTCATCTGCTTCATAATCTTCGACAAAGATAAGGTCCACTATCCAATTATAAATCTTGGTTGGAGAAATCTCAAACTCAACCATAATCAGAATTATAAGTGACGCCCAAAGAATTACCCCTGTAGCAACAGATCCAACAAGCTTTTCCATAGGTATATTGATATACTTACCAAAAATACCCCCATCAGTATCATTAACATAATAACAAACTGCGCAGGATAGAGCTATTAATACCCCGCCCACGATGAACTTAAACCTATTGCCCTCTACTCGGTGCTGCATAAATATAAGTACCCCAAGTGCTATTATTATCAAGGGGATAATATATGTAACTGTATTACCAAAGAGAAATATACAGGAGTTAACTATAAAACTACCAAGCACACCTTTATCCGCCACATAGAGAAGAATCCCAAGGACAAGGCCTACAACGATAGTTATAGTAGCAGTAAGTTCATAAGGCATCTTCCTAACTTGTCTTTGCTCTGCCTTAGAAGCTGTTTGCTTCTTTTTAGTTTTTGTATTAGCTGTTGACGCCTTTCGAGCCATTTTCTATCCTCTTTTCCTTTGTTTATGAGAATTACTCTTAACCCATCTTTGCCTCAAGCTGTCTTCCGCCAACCAAATGGAAATGAACATGCTTTACTGACTGGCAACCATTATCACCACAGTTATTCACAATTCTAAAGCCATCTTCACAAACGTCAAATTCTTTGGCTAACTTTTGGATAACTTCAAAAATGTGACCGATGATTGATGGGTCGTCAACCTCCATAACTGAGGCGTAGTGCTTCTTAGGCACTATAAGTATATGAACAGGAGCAACAGGGCTTATGTCCTTAAATGCGTAAACCTCTTCATCCTCATATACCTTTGCAGAGGGAATTTCCCCTGCGATTATTTTACAGAATAAACAATCCATAATAAAAACCGTTCCTTTCTGTCTATTATTTTATCTGTCCCTCAACAATTCCTTCAACCAAGGCGATTGCAGAAGCAACCTTGTCAGCGTCTTTACCGCCGCCCTGTGCCATATCAGGCTTACCGCCACCGCTACCACCGGCAGCCTTTGTTATTTCTCTGATAATATTACCTGCGTGAGCTCCCATAGCAACAGCCTCTTTATTCGCCATAGCAACAAAAGCGATTTTGCCATCAGCAATACCTGCCATTACGAATACAACTGGCTCCTGTGTACTACCCTTAATCTGGTCACCCATAGAACGGATTTCATCAGCAGTTATACCCTCGCCTACCTGTGCAAGAACCTTAACACCCTTAACATCCTTAAAGCTATCTGCAAGCTCGCTTGCTGCATTACCCGCAAGTTTTTCCTTAAGCTGTTCTACTGTCTTTGAAAGCTCTTTTGCTTCTTCAACACTTTGCTTAACCTTATCAGGAACATCGTTGATATTAGAAATCTTAAGTGATGATGCAGCATCAATAAGAAGTTTGTCATGTGCATCTATAAGATCAATAACGCCTGTACCTGTTACGGCTTCGATTCTTCTTACACCTGTTGAAACACCATTTTCGCTGATAATTCTGAAAAGACCAGCCTTTGCAGTATTTGTAAGGTGAGTTCCGCCGCAAAGTTCCTTGCTAAAATCACCCATGCTTATAACTCTTACTGTTTCACCATATTTTTCACCAAAGAGAGCCTGTGCACCAGCACTCTTTGCATCATTAACATTCATAACCTCAGTCTTGATTTCAAGACCGTTAAGGATTTCGCTATTTACAAGATTCTGTACCTTATTTATTTCCTGCGCAGTCATAGCCTCAAAGTGGGTGAAGTCAAAACGAAGCTTTTCGTCTGTTACATATGAACCGCTCTGTGCTACATGGTCGCCAAGTACCATCTTGAGTGCCTTTTGAAGAAGGTGAGTTGCAGAATGGTTTCTTTCAACCTTTGCTCTCTTTTCAAGATCAATTTTTGCAGTAACAGTATCGCCTACTTCTACCTCGCCCTTAAGTGCCATACCGCTATGAACAAACACACCGCTCTTAAGCTTCTGTGTATCATTAACAATCATGCTAAAGTTTTTGTTTTCAATTACACCACTGTCACCAATCTGACCACCCATTTCTGCATAGAAAGGAGATTTGTCAAGGACAACAAGGCAGCTATCATCCTGCTGTGAAACTGCAAGGACTTTTGCCTCTACTTCAGCCTGTGTATAGCCTACAAATTCTGTAGCCTCACCAACATCAAGTTCAGAGCCATCTTCCCCATCCCAGCTTGAGCCATCCTTACGAGCATTTCTCGCTGTTTCCTTCTGCTCCTTCATAGAAGCATTAAAGCCATCTATATCGACACCAAGCCCCTGCTCCTGTGCCATTTCAATTGTTAAATCAAGCGGGAAGCCAAATGTATCGTGAAGCTTGAATGCCTCTTCACCTGAAAGCTCATTTCTGCCTTCCTTTTTAGCTTCATCAATGTATCCGTTAAGTACAACAAGACCATTGTCGATTGTAGCATCGAATCTTTCTTCTTCCTTCTGGATAATCTTCTTGATATATTCTCTGTTTTCTTCAAGCTCTGGATATGCGCCCTTTGAACAATCAATAACAGTGCTGGCTACCTCAAAGAGGAACTGTCTGTCAATATTAAGGAGCTTGCCATGTCTTGCAGCACGACGCAGAAGTCTTCTTAATACATAACCTCTGCCTTCGTTCGAAGGAATAACACCATCAGCAACCATCATAACTGTACTTCTAATATGGTCGGTGATAACACGAAGAGAAACATCCTTCTTTGCGTCCTTATGGTATTCAAGATTTGCAATCTTACAGATATGGTTCATAACATCCTGAACCGTATCAACCTCGAAAAGATTATTTACGCCCTGCATAACAACTGCAAGTCTTTCAAGGCCCATACCTGTATCAATATTAGGATTTGGAAGACGATTATAATTACCCTCTTCATCCTTATCAAACTGTGTAAATACAAGATTCCATACTTCCATAAAACGGTCACAATCACAACCTACACCGCAAGTATCCTTTCCGCAGCCATGTTCTACGCCACGGTCAAAGTGGATTTCAGAACAAGGACCGCAAGGACCTGTACCATGCTCCCAGAAGTTATCTTCCTTGCCAAGCCTAACGATGTGTGATGCATCTACGCCGACTTCGTTAATCCAAATATCTCTAGCCTCATCATCTTCTTCATAAACTGAAATCCAAAGACGGTCCGCAGGAATCTCCATAACCTGTGTAAAGAACTCCCAAGCCCAAGCTGTAGCTTCCTTCTTAAAATAATCACCAAAAGAGAAGTTACCGAGCATCTCAAAAAATGTACCATGACGAGCAGTCTTACCTACATTTTCGATATCGCCTGTTCTGATACACTTCTGACAAGTAGTAACTCGTCTTTGTGGAGCAGTCTCAGGATTCTGGAACCATGATTTCATAGGTGCCATACCTGAATTTATTAAGAGTAAGCTTGCGTCATTTTTTGGCACAAGAGAAAAGCTGTCAAGTCTTAAGCAACCCTTTGATTCAAAGAAGCTCAAAAACCTCTCTCTAATTTCGTTAAGTCCTAATTTTTCCATAAATGTATATTCCTTTCGCAAATATTTACATAAACATAAAAATACATAATATATTTTACCACTAATCCCAGTTTTGTCAACCTTTTTTCTTGACTTGTTAATGATAATATGGTAAAGTTTTGGTAACAAGATGAATACGAAAGGATGTAATTTTACTATGAAGATGACATTCCGTTGGTACGGCAATGATGACCCGGTTACCCTTGAACAAATCAGACAGATTCCGGGTATGACAGGAGTTGTATCAGCTATCTATGATACTCCAGTTGGAACAGCATGGAGTCTTGAATCAATCCAGGCGCTCAGAAAGACAATCAACGACGCAGGTCTTGAATTTGAAGTTGTTGAAAGTGTTCCTGTACATGAAGACATCAAGCTCGGTCTCCCAACAAGAGATGAAATGATTGAAAACTACTGCATAACACTTCAGCGTCTTGCTTCTGAAGGAGTTAAAGTGGTATGCTATAACTTTATGCCGGTATTTGACTGGACTCGTTCAGACCTTAACTATGAACTCAGTGATGGTTCAAAAGCTCTGATCTATGATGCAGCTACTGTTGCAAAGATGGACCCTAGCCTTGGTGAGCTTTCACTTCCAGGTTGGGACTCAAGCTTTACAAAGGAAAGCATGAAGGCAGTTCTTGACCAGTACAAGAGCGTTACTGAAGAAGACCTTTGGAACAACCTTAAATACTTCCTTGAAAGAGTATGTAAGGTAGCTGACGAGGTTGGTATCAAGATGGCTATCCACCCAGACGATCCACCATGGGGTATTTTTGGACTTCCAAGAATCATCACAGGTGCAGAAAGCCTTCGTAAGCTTATTAAGCTTGTTGAACGTCCAAGTAACGGTATCACACTTTGCACAGGTTCACTTGGTGTTAACGCTGAAAATGATATGCCTGCTATAATTAGAGAGTTTGGCGACAGAATCTACTTCGGTCACTGCAGAAACATCAAAATCACAGGTGAAAGAAGCTTTGAAGAATCTGCTCATCTTTCAGCAAATGGTTCTCTTGATATGGCTGAGATTATGCAGGCATTCAGAGATGTGGATTTTAAGTACTATATCCGTCCTGACCACGGCAGAATGATCTGGGGCGAAACAGGCAGACCAGGTTATGGCCTTTATGACAGAGCTCTTGGTGCAACATACCTCAATGGTCTTTGGGAAGGCCTTGGGCATAACAAATAATATGTATAATACAATTATTTTTGATTTAGATGGTACTCTCTCTCAGTCGGCAGAGGGCATTACAAAAAGTGTGCAGTATATGCTGGAGAAATTCGGCATTATAGAAACTGACCTTAAAAAGCTTGAATGCTTCATCGGGCCACCTATAACAAACTCTTTAAAAGACCTGTACGGCTTTGATGATGAAAAGGCATGGCAGGGAGTTATGTACTACCGTGAGCGCTTTGAAAAAAAGGGAATCTATGAAAATAGTCCCTACGAAGGCATTGAAGAAATGTTAAAGTGCCTTAAAGAAAGTGGCAAAAAGCTGGCAATAGCCACCTCAAAGCCACAGCCACAGACTGATGTAATTATAAATCGGTATGGTTTTAATAAATATCTTGACCTCGTTGTAGGTCCTGACCCTGACAGTAAGAGCACAACAAAGTCCGATGTTGTAAGAATGGTTATTAACCGCCTTGGCTGTGATAAAGAAACAACCGTTATGGTGGGAGATAAGCACCACGATATTGTAGGCGCAAAGGACAACAACATAAAAAGCATCGGTGTCCTATACGGATATGGAAGCAGGCAAGAGCTTGAAGAATATGGTGCTGATACAATAGTCGCCACCGTAGAAGAACTAACAGATTTATTATTAGGATAACCAGAATCCATAACAACAAACCGACTTCGTGATGATAGAATAATCTATTCACCGGAAGTCGGTTTTTTATGGATTTTTGCTTCTTCAATAATTAGTATGTCGCGGAGCTTATGATAGTATATCTCTTTCAAGTTCGATATAAGCCTTTACCCTCTGATAATCTGTAATATTGATTTTGCCATCAAAATTAACATCTGCTGCAATACGAACAGACAAGGGCAAACCACTTTCTACATAATTTTTAAAATCGGTAATATCAGTCTGATTAATTTGTCCATCTCCTGTTACATCACCATACATCTTAAGTTTGGTTACCGCTGTACTCTTTGTAATTTCAATAGTGGAGAATGTATTTGACGCTACATCATAATTTTCTTTGTCAACCACCCCTACATAACATTTCCTTTCATCTGACCAAAGAAGAACTCTTTCTCCAATTTTTACCTCATATTCTCCGTTTCCGGAATTTAAAACTAACGAGCATACATAGTATATTTCTTCTGGATTTTCATCATCTGAATAACCAAGGTCTTCGGTTGTATTTACTGTCGCTTCATATGTCGAAGACTCATCCTGAACCGTTACAACGCACATTGGAGGAACAAGATAGTTAGGTACTGTACCAAGCGCATCATCATATTTACTATAATTTGAAGAATCATACTGTGCTGTTACATAATATGTTCCCGGTTCAATAAACCTCATCTTAACGAGTCCGTTTGTATCTGTAGAGGGCTTCATAAAGAAATCGCCAAATAGATTTTCTCCTTTGATTGTATCAGGCACACTGAAACTACCATCTGTCATATTATACACGCCGATTGGTGCGCCTACAACAGGTAAAGAGGCTGGTTCCCACGTGCTGTCATATCCTGAATAATTTAGTGTTAGAGAAAACTCTTCTCCTACCTTTACAGTTTGCTCTGCTTTGTCAAAATATGAATATCTGTCAGACCATGCCACGTTATCATAATATACAAACGCTGTAACCTTGTCATTTGCATTAACAAATTCCTGGTCTACTGCATTTGTTATTGCATTATTGCGATAAAAACCACTTGCACTTGTATCTAATCCCCAAAGAGTTATTACAGAGTCGGACTGATATGTACTGTTATATTCAGTTACATATCCAGATTCCCCTTCTAAATAGTATGTTGCGTGAGCTGAAACCAATGCTTCGTTTAAGCTGTACTTACCATCTCCGTTAATATCCTCTACAGAAACAGGTTTGTTCCACATCACAGTTGAATTCTTGTCCATGCAAAACTTACCTTGATTATATACTGACATGTATATAGTTATAGCCGTAGGGTCGTCCGCAAATGCAACTGTTGGAATAATGCATACAATAATTACGATTGCTAAAAATAAGCTTAAAACTTGTTTTTTCAAATTTTTTCATCCTTTCATATTTACAAATTCATACGGTTTGATTTTTTCCTGTTCACCACCTTTTACGAAATCCACATAAAAAAACTGTGATAACTTTGTAATCAACAAAATTATCACAGCAGAGTTTTCCTGTGTTCCCCACAAATTGCATCACAAATAGCCTGAAAATTTCAGACTCCTATGATGCAAAACTATTATTCCTATGCGGATTAGCACTTGCGGAATAATATCAAAGCAGGTATTCTGACTCATACCTTATAAAGAATACTCTTTGCATTTATATATTCTGCCTTCTCAGTTTCCCAATGACTGGCTTTCACACCAACGAATACATAAACTTCAGTATATACAGCAGCTGTTACTGTTCCGGGTTCTAACCGGATTCCCTTTTCACCGGTTATACCCATTTCTAAGGAATATAACCGACACTTTATGTGAATATTCAATTTTACACAGTATAACACCATTATGTGAAATAGTAAATACGTTTTTAAATATATAAGTTAATAATTTTCAAATTTCACCTTTAAAACAGTAAAACTCCCTTATCCGTAAGAATGATTATTAACCGCCTTGGCTGTGATAAAGAAACAACCGTTATGGTGGGAGATAAGCACCACGACATTGTAGGCGCAAAGGACAATAACATCAAAAGCATCGGCGTTCTATACGGATATGTAAGCAGGCAAGAGCTTGAAGAATATGGTGCTGATACAATAGTCGCCACCGTAGAAGAGTTAACAAAAATCCTTTTAGGATAAATAAGGAAAGAGCAGTGCTTATGTAAAGCACTGCTCTTTTTTTGATAAAGGACTCCAAAAAACATTTGCGCCGAAGGCGCATACTCGCGAAAGGTTGGTAGTGAACCAAAGGCGTTATGAGTGCGCTTGCAAACGAATAGCCGACGCGAACGTGACCTTTTGCGAAAAAGGAGGAGCAACGTAGCGATTATGAAAAAAACCCAACCGCTAAAGCGATTGGATTTTTTGATTGGAGCGTAGTTTGCTCCGACGTGGTCTGAGTGACTGGAGTCGAACCAGCGGCCTCTTGAACCCCATTCAAGCGCGCTACCAAGCTGCGCCACACCCAGATTTGCCATAAAGACAAGTGTTATTATATTGCAAAAGTGCAGCAATGTCAAGTGTTTTTTATATGTATCAATCAAAGTATGAAATGTATTTTATCTTCTCCGCCTTAGGGAAGAAATGGGCATACAAGTCCACAAAATAGTCGTCAGTCATTCCTGCTATATAGTCTACAACTATGTCGTTTGCAGGCATATCTTCGTATGCTTCTCCCTTATAAAATCTACGCCACTCATTGATAAGTTTAAAATGATGTGTATAGATTGGTGAGTCCTTCCTGCCTTCTTTAAGGTCAGAAAGAAGCTTTGTATAGATACGCTCGAACATAGGCTCAATAATTTTTCCTATCTTTTGTGCCACAAGCTCGCTATCATATATATATTTATAGTTATCCGCCTTAGCTTTTTTAAGGCTCTGGAAATACTCATCATCCATCATAATATAATCTTTGCCATAGCTGTTCTCAACGATGTTGACTATTAGATTATTGATAATTGCTGCATTGTTTCTGCCCATTGCATTATCTTCAAAAATATCATCCGATTCAATAAGATGAGTGCGCACAGCATCCTGTCTGTCCTTACCCACATACGCAATCATATCGCACACACGGACAACGCAGCCCTCTAGGGTACAAGGAATCAGATGAGAAACTGCCTCCTTCTCTGTGTAACAGCTCTCAACCATGGCGTCAAACGCTTCAAACCCATCCATTGGACGCGGGCGATACTCCTGCATTTCAAACTCGCCATTATGACAGAGAATTCCATCAAGGGTCTGAAGGCTTAAATTGTAATGAAATATCTTATCAAGCACACGAACACTGTGAACATTATGATTAAAGTATCTACCTGTATTGGTGTGATACATCATATTGAGATATTTCTCTCCAGCATGTCCAAAAGGGGTATGCCCCATATCATGGCCAAGAGCAATTGCTTCTATCAGGTCAATATTAAGTCCCAAAAGTCTGCCGATATTACGAGCGATTCTTGATACAAGCTGAACATGAAGGGCTCTACGAGAGATATCATCATTTTTATAGAAAGAGAAAACCTGTGTCTTATCCGAGTATCTGTTATAATATGGGCTATGAAGAATCTTTTCCACATCACGAACAAAGGCAGGTCTCCAAAGGTTAGGCATATCGTGTGCCATATCCCTGCGAAACGCCTCGTCAAAGATGTGTCTGTCGGCTATATCTTGTTTAATCCGTTCTTGAATTTCTTCACTTAATGAATTATATTTCAGCATACACATCTCCTCCATAGTATAGATATAGTATAACATTCCTTGCATAAAAAAACAAGCCGATTTCTGCTTGTTTTAGTTATCGCTCTAAACGCCCTCTAACCAATACATCCCCCAATCTTCTAATGTTGAGAGGGATTAGCGGATATAGATATGGTTTATGATCAGCAGTTTTAGTAAGTGCGGCAATAATTACGATCATTATTAGCCCTGCAACAAACCCTACCCATCCGAAAATTGAAGTTAGCAAAATCAAAATAACTCTATGAATTAATATGGTGTATCCAAGCTCGGTATTAGGCTGTGCATACATGGCAACAGATAAAAACGCCGTATAGAACACCGCATCATAAGATAGCCACCCGGCAGAAACTGCGAACTCACCCACTAATAATGACCCAACTATACTGAATGCAGTGCCAAGAGTAGCAGGGGTATTAATAGTTGAAATCCTCATAATCTCCATAATCAGTTCCATTATCAACAGCTGAAAAACAATTGGAGTTGAGGTTGGCTCTTCAATTAATACAAATTTAAGCCAATAGGGTAGCTTATCTCCATTCTGCAAGCATACTAACCACAATGGAGTCAGTACAAGAGACACAAGGATTGTGAATAATCTAACACTTCTATAAAATGTAGCAATGAGAGGTGGAAAATAGTAATCATTGGCATCCATCAGCAAATCAAAAAAGTTGGCAGGAAGAATCATTGCCGCGGGGGAATTATCCACAAGCAGAACCAGCTTTCCCTCAAGAATTGCGGCGCTTGTGATGTCAGGCCTTTCAGAATACCTTACAATGGGTAAAGGATTGTGCCACTTTGGGGGAAACAGGTGTTCTACGATAGTTTCCTGATTCATTGTAATAGACCCCACGTCCATTGTTTGCAGTTTTTCTATTATTCTTTGCACAAGCTTTCTATCACACTTGCCCTTCATATAACATACAATAACATCTGTATTACCGGCAAGCACCGCCTTTAGAATAAGGTCAGGATGCTTGATTCTTCTGCGGATAAGTGTCGCATTAAAGACAGGTATCTCAACAAACCCATCATGAGCACCTCTGACAACCTTATCCTTTTCTGGCTCTGCAACAATTCTTTGAGGGTAATCCTTCGCCTGTACAGCATAGGCTGTTGATAGTTTATCAATCAGTAAAATTGGCGAACCCGTCATAATATGATGGACAACCTTATCAAAATCATCGGTCATATCAACTTCGGCAAAAGGTAGAACGATTGCCTCAAAGATTGCGGTGTCAAAGGTTTCATCAGCTTTGATTACCTTATAACCCAAAAAGTGCCTCATAATGTTGGTAATTACATCATTCTGTGCGCAGCCATCCACAAAATAAAGGCAACACTTCTGACTTCCTATATCAAATTCGCGAGTGAGAATATCAAAGTTATCATTGAGGTTCAGCACCAGATCAAGTTGTTGCCTATTTTCTTTGATGGAGGTTGACAATTTGCTAGTCATATCTGCTTAAGGTTCACCTGTAACTCATAATGCCCCTGTGGATGCTGACATACAGGGCAGATGTCAGGAGCTTTCTCGCCCTGATGAATATAGCCACATACACTACAGCGCCATATCACGCTATTAGGCTCTCTATATAGGGAACCATCAGCATACTTTTCTGCAAGCAATGTAAATGACTTGTGATGACTTTCCTCAATTTTTCCGATAAGGCGGAATGAATTTGCGACTTCCTTAAAGCCCTCATCATCGGCAATCTGCGCAAACTTCGGATAAATTTCTGAATACTCATCCTGTTCAGCACTAGCAGCATCCTTAAGATTCATAACTGTTTCACCAATTGTATATGGATATCCGGCATCAATATTCATATTCTCAACTCTTTGATCAGACAGATTGTTAATATGCCTGAAAAAAATCTTTGCGTGGGCATATTCATTATCTGCAATTTCATGAATTAATTTTGCTAGGTAGAACTGCCCTTCCTTCTTTGCAAGGGAGGCATAGAATCTATATCTTGTTCTTGCCTGACACTCACCTGCAAAAGCCCTACCTAAGTTTACAATCGTTTCTGAATTTTTAAAATCCATATTATCACTCCTTCGATGATAGTTTTTACAAAAGAGGTAATTTTATACACAAAAAAGCCTCCTTGCATAAGCAAAAAAGGCTCAAATAATCATATGTTTTTTAACTCTCTTACAGTTCTCGCTAGTGGAAGTCCTACTACATTAAAATAGTCTCCCTCAATTCTCTTGATAAATAGTCCGCCCTTACCCTGAATACCATAAGAACCGGCCTTATCCATTGGCTCACCAGTGGCGATATAATCCTCAATCTCTATGCTTGTAAGGGGATAAAACTCAACCTTTGTTTCTACACTGAAGGTGATTTCTCCCTGTGGGTGCATTATAGTCACACCTGTAAAAACACTATGCACCTTACCGCTGAGCATGCCAAGCATCTGTCTGGCGGACTGTTCGTCTTCTGGCTTGCCTAAAATCATATTGTCCACAGCAACTACAGTATCAGCACCTATTATAATCGATTCTTTATCTTTTATCTCAGAGGCTTTCACCTTGCTTAAATATTCCACAACATCTTTGGGGTTGGTCATACCTTCAGGAAGTGTTTCATCTGCGTTGGCACTGTCAACCGCAAACTCAAGTCCTGCTAGGGAAAGAAGCTCTTTTCGTCTTGGTGAGTTCGATGCTAGTATTATCATATCTTTTGTCTGCCTTTCTATTATGTCTTTTTACTTAAATTGTCTTAATAAGTTTTTCTAAGTATTT
>JAQVYH010000048.1 GCA_029004515.1 Eubacteriales bacterium
TATCGACGGAAAGATGATATGCGGAGCAGGCGGCGGAGGCTTCCTTCAGGTGGTGCTTAAAAAGGGCGTAAGTCCCGATGATTTGCAGGCAAGACTGGACGAGGTTTTTGCGGATTCGGGAGTGGGCGTTTGGGACGCAAGGGTTATGATGTAATTTAATAAAATACAAAAAGGACAGCACCGATATAAGTGTTGCCCTCATTTATTATCTCCTGAAATCTATGTCGTACTTTATTTTGTCCTGAACGTCAATATCCTTTCCAATCTGAACCTCTATAACCCGAAGCTCGGTTTCGGCAATTATCGTGTGACGGCTCTTTGCAGGCATTGTGATAACGTCACCCACGCCCACTCTTTTTTCCGCACCGTCAACAATGGTTATACCTTTTCCCGAAACCACCGTCCATACCTCGTCACGGCGTTCGTGGCTGTGATAGTTCATCATGTGACCTTTGTTTAATGTTACACGCACCGTCATTGATTCGGGAAGCACGTCTATTACCGTGTAGCTTCCCCATGACTTTTCGGCAAACCTTACAGGCTCCTCAATTCTGTCAACGTATGGCTTTATGTAGCTGCTCTGTGCCTTGTCGGAAACGAGAATACCGTCGTTGCTGGCGGTGATAATAAGGTTTTCACAGCCCATACATAAAAGCGGAAGGTCGGTGGAGTTTATAACGCTTGTGTTTTTGCATTTGTCGTCAAGGACAGCCTTGCCTATGGACGGCTCACTCATAACCTCTGAGAAGGTGTTCCACGTGCCTAAATCCTTCCATTCTCCGCTGTATCTAAGTACGGAAATATCGGTTTCCTTTTCCGCAACGGCATAGTCAAAGCTGATTTTTTTCAGAGTTTCGTACTTTTCCCTAAGGTCCTTGTAGTCGGTAAAATCTATCAGCTTGTGGGCAATGTCAAGAAGGTAGCCTATTTTGAAGGCAAAAACTCCGCAGTTCCATAACGCACCCTTACTTATATATTCCTTTGCCGCTTCCACGTCTGGCTTTTCCCTGAAGCTCTGCACAGGACTGACGTTTTCTTTGTTTTGGGGAATTATGTAGCCGTACTTTTCGCTTGGGTATGTCGGCTCAACGCCCATAAGACAAAGCCTTGAAGTCCCACTTTGCGCAAGAAGCGTCAGCTGTTTTACTGCTTCAAAGTAAGCCGATTCAACATAGGGGTCAACAGGACACACCGCCACGGCTTCATCAATACCAACGCCCTTTTCGTAGTGCAGGTAAGACGATGCAAGAGCAATTGCAGGGAAGGTGTCACGTCGGCAAGGCTCAACGCATACCGAAACTCTCCCTGAAAGCTGATTGTGTATGGCACTTACTTGCCGTCTGCCTGTGGCAATGGTAATCTCTGCATTCTCGTCAGCAGATTTTATCTGACCGTAGACACGCTGAAGCATGGAGATGTACTCGTTATTTTCCTTGAAAATCTTGATAAACTGCTTTGAACGCACATCGTTTGACAACGGCCATAATCGTTTTCCCGAACCGCCGGACAGCAAAATTATGTTCATTTTCACCTCTCAGCACGCATGGGACTTTCAAGGAAGTCCTTGTACGCAAGGGCAATGCCCTCCTCAAGCTCGGTTTTGTAGTGCCAGCCAAGACCTTCAAGCTTGTGAACGTCAAGCAGCTTTCTCGGTGTGCCGTCGGGCTTTGAAGTGTCCCATGTTATTTCTCCCGTGTAGCCTATGACCTTTGCCACAAGCTCAGTTAATTCCTTTATGGTAAGCTCTTTTCCTGTGCCGAGATTAACGGTTTCATTGGAAAGCTGGTCTGCCGAGTAGTTGTTCATAAGGAAAACACAGGCGTCTGCAAGGTCGTCAACGTAGAGAAACTCACGCAAAGGCTTTCCCGTACCCCAGCACTCAACGCTCTTTGCTCCGCTTGCCTTTGCCTCGTGGAAACGGCGGATAAGTGCGGGAAGCACATGAGAATGTTCGGGGTGATAGTTGTCATTCGGACCGTACAGATTTGTGGGCATAACGGAAATGTAGTCCGTGCCGTACTGACGGTTGAGGTATTCGCAGTATTTAAGTCCCGAAATTTTCGACAGGGCGTATGCTTCGTTTGTCTGCTCAAGAGCTGAGGTTAGCAGACAGTCCTCCTTCATGGGCTGAGGAGCCATTCTCGGATATATGCAGGATGAGCCGAGGAACATCAGCTTTTTACAGCCGCAAAGCCACGCCGAATGAATAGCGTTCATTTCAAGTATCATGTTGTCATACATAAAGTCCGCAGGGTGACGTGAGTTTGCGATTATACCGCCAACCTTTGCCGAGGCAAGAAAAACGTATTCGGGCTTTTCAGCGGCAAAAAACTCCTCCACAGCGTCTTGGCGTCTGAGGTCAAGCTCCTTTGAGGTGCGTTTTACTATGTTTGTGTAGCCCTTAGATTCCAGTACCCTTACAATGGCAGAGCCAACCATTCCTCTGTGACCTGCAACATAAATCTTTGCATTTTTATCCATCATTTCAGTTTGCCTCTTTCAAAACTTTCTCCCGTTTGGCTATTGCCCTGTCGTGGGCAGCCATAATGTGTATAAGCTCCTCGTATGACGTTTTTTGCGGATTCCAGCCGAGAACCGTTCTTGCCTTTGTGGGGTCTCCCCATAAATTGTCAACGTCCGTGGGGCGAAACCACCGTGGATTTACGCAAACAAGCATTTTACCTGTTTTGGCGTCGTATCCCTTTTCGTCAATGCCTTTGCCCTCCCAGCGAATTGTGATTCCGTTTTCAGCAAAAGCCTTCTCGGTAAAGTCACGAACCGTGTGCTGTTCACCTGTGGCGATAACAAAATCGTCTGGCTTTTCCTGCTGCATAATCAGCCACATACATTCAACATAATCCTTTGCATAGCCCCAGTCACGAAGTGAATCCATGTTGCCAAGCTCAAGATGGTCCTGCAAACCCTCGGATATTCTGCCTGCCGCAAGGGTAATCTTACGGGTGACAAAGCTTTCTCCTCTGCGTTCCGACTCGTGGTTGAAAAGTATTCCGTTGGCACAGAACATTCCGTAGGCTTCACGGTATTCCTTCATCATCCAAAACGCATACTGCTTGGCAACGGCGTAGGGTGAGTATGGGTGAAAGGGCGTTGTTTCCCTCTGGGGTATTTCCTCAACCTTGCCGAAAAGCTCTGAGGTTGACGCCTGATAAATCCTACACACCTTTGTAAGTCCGAGAATTTTAACGGCTTCAAGAATACGCAGTACGCCGATTGCGTCCACATCTCCCGAATATTCGGGTACGTCAAAGGAAACCTGCACATGGCTTTGTGCCGCGAGGTTGTAAATTTCGTCGGGACTTACGTCCTTTATTATCCGAATGAGAGAGGTTGAGTCTGTCAAATCACCGTCGTGGAGCTTGATTTTGCCCATAAGGTGGTCAATTCGCCCCGTGTTTGAGATTGACGAACGCCGTGTAATGCCGTGAACCTCATATCCCTTTTCCAGCAGAAGCTCTGCAAGATACGAACCGTCCTGACCTGTAATTCCCGTAATCAATGCTTTTTTCATATCTGTTCCCCTGTAATTTTATTTTTTATTCCATAATATATATGGTAATTCATAATCGGTAATTTGGGAATAGATTATCTTGATAAGTTATAGCATTATATTGACTTTATTTTTGCTATGTGGTATACTGCAAACAAAGAAGGTGAAAATATGTTTTCCGATAATTCGGTTAATTCAAAGAGAGTTCTGTATACTCCGTCACCCTTTGCCAAGGAAACACTTCTGTATTTGCAGGAAACGGGAACACTGACGGCTTTAAAAACGCATACCAGTTCCCGTAAAGGACTTCAGTCATTTTTGTTCTTTACAGTGCTTGACGGATGCGGTTTTCTTACATATAACGGAACACAGTACAGCTTAAAAACAGGGGACTGTGTGTTTATAAATTGTGATAAGCCCTATTCGCATACAACATCAGAACAGCTTTGGACGCTAAACTGGGCGCATTTTCATGGAGTTGCCGCACAAAAAATATATAATAAATATGTAGAACGCGGCGGTCTGCCTGTGTTTCATACGGATAATATTGACTTGTTTTCGGATACTTTGAGGCAGCTGTATAAATGTGCTTTATCGCAGGATTATATAAGGGATATGCGGATAAATGAGATACTATCGTCACTTGTTACAAAGATAATGGAGATGAGCTGGCAGCCGGAAAAGAAGATAGAGCAGAAACGAGGCAACCGTCAGAAGTATTCCCTGCAGGATATAAAGTATTACCTTGATGAAAACTGGGCAAAAAAAATCATGTTAGACAACCTTGCCGAGATGTTTTTCATCAACAAGTTCTATCTGACACGACTTTTTAAAACACAGTACGGTGTTTCGATTATTGATTATGTTTTAGAGAAAAGAATAACCAACGCCAAGAAGCTTCTTCGTTTCACGGATAAAACCGTGGAGAATGTGGGTATGGAATGCGGCTTTGACGACGCAAACTACTTTTCGAGAATGTTCAGAAACGTCGAAGGTATTCCTCCTTTGGAATATCGCAGAAGCTGGGATAAATGATAGTATTATGTACAATTAGAATACTCGGTCAAAAACCTCTTTCATATGAACTGTTTCAAATAAGCTTTTTACAAGGAATACGACGACTTAAATGTCCAGTTAGAGCAATTAAAACAAAAAATCTTAACGTATTAAACGAAATTGTTGTATATATTTCTAATACAATACATGATATCAATAATTAAAAGGATATTGTCAAACGATAGATAATTTCGTTATAGCTGGCAGAATTGATTGAATCATATTTCGAAAGGTTTGAGTGGTATTAGTATGGTGCAACAAGTTGTTTGACCTTGGGCGGGAATATGACGGTAAGGAAAAATCCAATAAAAAATTTTTAATAGAAGAAAAGCAAAAACAACGGCAGGAAAGGTCAAAACCGATTCTTGACGGATTTTTCTCGTGGCTAAATACGCTGATGCGTCATCGGGTACGAAGTTTGCAAAAGCGGTGCAGTATGCATTAAACGAGAAGAAATATTTGTACCATTTTCTGAAGGATTCCAGAGTTCCGATTGACAACAACCGTGCAGAAAACGCTATCCGACCATTTGTGGTGGGACGAAAGAATTGGCTGTTCAGCGACTCCGTAAAGGGTGATGAGGCAAGCGTTATGTTCTACTCCCTTGCAGCCTCGGCAATAGCTAACGGGATGAATGCCCAAGATTACTTGCAAAACTCCTTTCCACGGAGAAAACGATTATGCCATGGCTTTGATTACACCTTTGGATGTTTTTTCTTTTTGGGGACCGGTGGTTATTTTGCATATACGAAAGGATAGAAAGGCAAAGGTTTCTCATTGACACATTTTCTCCATAAGTTCATGAACTGTGTTATTGAGTTCGTAAAAAAAAGGAAGAAAGCTCTTTGCCTCTCGATCCATTCTATCAATAATTTCATTTCTAACGTCACGGCTCATATAATAGACAATGCAATCCTGTATTTCTTGAATCGACTGTGTCCGATAATCAGACTTAAAATATGATCCTTGTAGCCCTACTCGTTCCAATACATCCTGTACCTTTGTCTTATGTCTTTTAGAATAGTCATTGTCTAATGCTATACATACTACAGGTGTTCCATTGCGTAGTGAAAGTAGCGTCCCATGAAAAAAGGTTGTTACTGTTACTTTGAACAGTCGAAATACATAAGCCCATTCAAATGGAGAAAAATCATATAAATTGCAGTCGGCCTTTTCACAGTAATTGAACAGTGCTACAATTTGATATTGAATTCCGAACATTTTACGCAGCATATCGCACATAGCATCTGTGCCCATCATACCTATCGTTGGTTTTGTAAAGTCAAACCCCCTTTTTTTTAGTTTATCCTTAAGATCCTCTTCACTAATTGGTAATCTGTTCACATCTAAAAATACTGTAGGATCGCAGGTATGGATTACTCGATTTGTACTACCTATAGCATGAACAAATTTTTCTGATTCATCATCTCTAGTACCTAACAAACGATAACTATCCAAAATCCTTCTAATGTTCTCCTTATCACTTTGTTGAATGTTTTCATAGTTCATACCATATACGCTTGCAGCATATGAAAATTTCTGACATTTTACTTGGTCACTTAAAAAATAAGGGTTAGGTAGCCCTCGAACATCATAGTTCCAAATAGCATCACTACCTGCAATAATAATATCATAATTATTATTCATATATTCATACAATTGATCAGTCGAATCCTCATATATCTTTTTTTTCGAAAGCGGAAGCTTAACAAAAGATTTCTCAAATACTGCAATACGTTTTTTGTCCTGTTTGAATTTGCACGGATTCCGAAGTAGGCGATAAGTACGCTTTAATGCTAAAACAGGATTGCAATTTCTATAGTAACTCATAATAGATGGTGCACAATAACTGTCAACACGCGGCATTTGATAATCTATGATTTCAACATGCACATTTTGCCCATAGAACTCCTGCTTTAGTCGCTTGCTAAGAGAATATGCTTGCATAACTGCACCATTGTTTACACAGCGATGGAATGTCAAAATCCCAATCGTTATCTTCTTATTCTCAGTTTTTTTCATACTATACTCACTCCTGTCGGTGATGTAACACTTTTTTAAACACCATACCTAATGATTTTCGATTGATGAAAGTATTGAGCAACCATAGCGATAAGCATATTGCTATGCTTATCCACGAATCAAATGCAATAATTACCACCTCCACAATTACTAACAATAGTTCTATAATCACTCGTTTCCAATCTATGGTTAGCTTCATGATTTTTCGTGAATCAACAATGCGTATCACGCAAATCACCATATAACTGATCAATGTTGCTAAGGCTGCACCCATTGCACCGACATGGGGTGTCAATATCAGATCCAATGCAATATTCATAATAGCTGCTGTCATTGTGGAATAAAAAAGCATCTTTGTTCTTTTTGCTGCGGTATAAATAGTTCCCCAAAATGAAGACACTGTACTAAATACAAAAGCCAAAATTAATACTGGTGTAAATTTCCATGCATAATAAAAGTCTTTTGCAAACAAGACGCTGGCCAACGGTCTTGTCATGAAAATCAATGCCCCTGCAACTACTAGTATAAAACTTATAAATTCCGTCGATACTTTACTATAGTATTCTTTTGCCTCATCGCTTTCAAAGTCCTCAAAAGCAGAAATTTGCCATGCGCCAATAAACAAATTTGATATAGTTGTCAGCATGGATGGGATTTTGTATGCTACAGCATAAATACCATTAACCGCTATACCACAAAAATATTGGACAATGTATTTATCTGATGAATCACTAATCCACCAACTAATAGCATTAGGTATCATTGGCACAGAGTACTTTACCATACTTTTAACCAACAAATGATCAAGTTGATTCACAGGCAGTGTATAGCGCCACAATTTTAGGGCAATTATATAGAAAATTAGGGCGGACATATGGCCAAGAACCAGCGAGATTAAGTATCCAATCAATCCCATCTTGAAGACTATTAGCAAAATGATATTCAATGAGATTACCGCCACCGTGTTAATAACACCACCGATAGCATATATCTTTACTTGATTGTTTCCCTTGACAAACTGGGAAATTGTCGAATTATAAGCCATAGTGATTCCGTGAAGTACAAAGAAAACAAGATATGGTTTAAATGTCGTCAGTATAATAATTTGAGAAAGCATAATCATTCCAAGACAGCCGAGCGTAGTAATTAACATTGAAATCGACCACACCTGACACTTATCGTTAGTTTTCTCCAAGCAGAATCGAATCACGGCTTCACTAATCACAAGGGTTAAAATAGGGTATACTAAACTAACCGTTGTATTAATGATATCCACAACACCATATTCAGACGTGGTTAATATGTATGTATAGAGAGGCACCAGCAAAAAGTTTAATATCTTGGATGAAAAACTTCCCAAGGTCAAGAGACCGAAGTCTTTACCTAATCTTCTTATTTTATTCACATTTAACTCCATTGGCTTTGACAAAAGAATTATTCTTACTATTATAGTTTTCCGCAAAACAAGCAGCCCATATAATCGAAGGTGTAAGTAGTAGCCACGGATAGATAATCAGATGACTAAAAAGCGAAATAATAGTGAATTGAACTAAACTAATTCCCATTGCAATACCTACTCTGCTTTTCTTTCGTATCATCACCATCGTACTTTTTATTAAGCAGAAAAAAGCGTAAATATAAGGGATGAAAGCCACTAGCCCATAATCAAACAGTACTTCAAAACAGTCATTATGCGCAGACAATCTTCCAGTATATGTTATCACACCACCATAGCCATGACCAAATAGCCACTGTCCTATTGTCGAGTCTGACTGATATGATATTACCGTTTTCCATATTTCTGTTCTCCCACTGCCACCACTTTCTAGAGAATTGTTGATTTTGGTTATCCAACTAAGGCCAAATTCCTTCTGAAGCATTTGTTCAAAATCAGGGATAATTACGTATATTAGGAGGCACAAGACGATTATGACAAATAAGCCCTTACTTAAATGTCCATTTTTTTTGTAGCCATTAATCAATATTACAAAGAGAATAGGAATAACAAATGCAATCATTGCGGTGGATTTTAATGAGACAAAAACTGCTATACCAATTAATCCAATTAGTGAGTATCTCTTTTTTTTATTTTCTGTTAAATAAGCCACGGGCAATCCAAGTTCAACCCAATATACTGTATTTATACCTACGCTGACAAAATTGCTTCTTGCGATAATCTCTTGATATACAACCAATATAGATAATCCAATAAGCGCATATGTAAATGTATTGGTTATATGGTTTGTGGACTTTTTATTCTTTATCATCCATTCATACAAGCCAAACACCAATAATACCCATGTCACATATCGACAAAGCAAAACGAACTTAGTAGATTCGCTCGAAAAAGTAATATTTATCAACTGCACTAAGCCGACAAAACAAATACTTATGATATAGGAATTTCTATGAAAATACCTAGTAGCAAAGATAAATAAAAACAACACAATTATATCCAACATTAAATAAAAGATGCCATCACTATATGAAACAGCAACTGACCTCATATGTGCGAAATCAGTTTCTATAGCAATATATGCTATTGTTACATATAGAAGAAACACTATATCTATAGGAATTCGCTTCCAGGATTCCTTTCTCATTCATATTTCCTCGCCACTACTTCGTTTGTATTAGTTTTAAAAAGACCACGTTCTGCACTAAGTAACTTTTCAAATTCTTTTTCCCAGCACATTTCTTCCGACATTTTGAGTGCATTTTCAGATAGTTGTTTGTAAAGCATTTTATCTTGATAGAGCGCTATGACTGCGTCATAAAAGGCCTTCGGTGTATTTTCTGCCATAATAATACCAAAGTTAAAACAATCATTAAGGTATCGATGTTCTGGAATGTCTGACATGATGACCGGCAAACCAGCTGCGGCATACTCGAAAAGTTTATTTGATACGGAAAGCTTAAAATTTATGCAGATTGGTTCTGTCACAGCCACTCCCACGCTAGACTTCGATGCCAGCGGTATCAATTCTTCTACTTTCACTTTAGGATAAAAGTGAAAATGGTCAGCATTAGCTCCAGACGCCACAGTTTCTCTCAATGAATTTTCCAAATAGCCAAAACCACGAACCGCTAAATGCACTTCTGGAATTTCCTTAAACAAACGGTTCGCTTTAGCCATGATATCATATCCACGTCCGTCATAGAACTGACCGTGATTCAGCACTTCAAAGTACGGAGCTTTATCACCTGTATCATTTATTATTTCACGACGGAGGACGCTATTTGTTACCACAATCGGACGTTTGATGCCATAATGCTGTTGAAAATAATTTGCTGCTGCATTACTAACACTTACCATAAAATCTACACGATGTACAATATGTTTCTCAATCGTTTCGTTGATAAAGGATATCACATTTCGCCTACTACCGGTATAATTTTCAACGTTAATCTCAAAGGAATCATAGACTAATTTGCATTTCAACTTACGTTGTGCCGCATAAGCAGGAATTAAGCAATCTAAATCACATACATGAATAATCTCCGGGTTCTGTGCTATAATTGACTTTTCCATAACACGAATAGTCTCTATATCACGTTTGAGTTTACGCCTCACAGTTGTCTGCTTGCCCAGCAACTTTGCATCTATCTCAGCAATCACAGTTTTACAAGGGATACGCTTGATTTGTTCCATATCATATCGTGCGTCCTTATAGCCAACACATGTCAATTCTACATCATCCTGTTTCAGGTATGTATCAATTTCCTTGCGTACACGTGGATCGTACCATATAGAATCAATCACGTCCAAACATATTTTCACAGTCCTCAATCCTTTCCTTATTTATTTTTACAAATAGTCCTATGTTTTGAAATGTCTCTGCATTTGTCTTAATCCAACTAATTGGTTTGTTCCACCAATCAATTTCAAGCAGTAATTTAATTTCTTCTGGAGAAAATCTGTATTTAATTACCTTGGCTGGGCAACCACCGGTAATTGCATATGGTTCTACGTCATGTGTGACCACCGCACCAGCCGCCACTACTGCACCATGACCGATATGAACACCTGCCAGAATAAGCACATTGTCTCCTATCCATACATCACTACCAATATCAACAACAAAATGATTGGTTTCATCAGCATATTTATATTCCTTAAATAGATTCTCACGAACGAAAGAAACGCCCGCTTGTTTCATAGTTGAATAAAACGCTGGATGAGTCGATACAAATACGGAGGTTGGATGAACTCCATTGACCGTTCGGACATTACTTCCTAGCGAGCAGAACCGACCAATCCGTGCATAAATGCTACAGCCATCTGTCATATAACTACCATAGCCCATTGATCCATTAAAATAAGATCTCCGTCCAATTCGATTGCAGCCCTCAAATGTGCTCCTTATTGCAACGGTTGCATCCATTCTTACTTTTACATTAGTTTTGTAATGCCTCGCATTGATAAAAACATTTTTGCCAAATTGTTTGAAGCTCATTTTGCACTTTCACCAATTCTCTCTTGTTTCTAATTTTACTTCTTTTTCTGATTTCTACCTAATTTAATGCTCTTGCGATTACCGCTCATAGCCTTTAGAATGCTTCGTTGTACCCATATTGCTCATTAACACATATCTTTTTTGACTTGATTATGCGTGTTATGTCTAAACTGATATCATACAACGAGTTCTGAAATCAAAGGAACTCAAGCGTACTAAATTTATAAACGTTGGATTGTGGTAACTGGTTTTTGACAGGAGACTCAATAATCGACTATCCTTTTGGGTCGAAATTAATATAATAAACAATGCGGCATACCAGTTTCCATAATCACAGAATGCATATCTAAATACAATTAGGTGGACGTGTGTACATGTGCAACGTTCACATTTTCCAGCATGATTTACTATCTACTGCCAAGAAATTGTATAGTTACCAAATGTTCTTACACTTACTCAGTTTACAACTTGTTTTTTTAGTTTGATTGTCCTATAAAGCCAAACTCTTTTAGTCTTCATTAACACGCACTTGATATCCTTAAAGGAATAAGAGATAGTGTGCTTTTAAGCTTGTGTAACATACATAGAATCCTTTCATAATCTCCGCATTTTTGGATATCAATATCGCATCACTACAAATATTCTATAATTAGCTTGATTATTACTCAAGTTCAAACAACTTCATTATTCGTTTTGTCTGATGTTGATAGTTCTTCTGTGACAGGACGTATTCCCTGCACTTAATACCCATAATACTTAGCTCCTCTTCTGAGTGAGCAAATGCTTGCGATAGACAAGCGGAAATATCCTCTGCAGTATCACCATCAATCGCCATAATATACTGAAAGTACTCCTTAGGTATGCCCCCAACATTCGTTGAAGCCACAGCCGTACCAGAAGCCATATATTCAAGCACTTTCGATGGAAACGCATAATTCGCATGATCCTCGTACGGCGACTTGACGCTAATTAGTAAATGCGCCATTTTCATATGCTGCAAAAGATTTTTTCGTTCCACCTTGCCAAAAAAAGTGATACGCAAATCTTTAGTGGCGCATTCTTTGATATACTGTTCCATATCGCCGGAACCGAATATCCACAATTCATAATCCTCATTTGTTTGCATAAAACCATTAATTAAAGCACGGATGTTGAAATCCTCCGATAGTCTGCCAGCATACATTACCGTTTTCTTGCCATTTTTTGCAACATTCCCCACATTGTCAAATATTGATAAATCTGCAAACCCTTCCATAACAATGGAGGGCTTATCCTCTAACTTCATACGTCCTGCCATATGCTCTGTTAAGAAAACATACTGGTCGTATCCTCCCTGATACTTAACCATTTGTCGGCTATAGTATTCATTCAAAGCGGCTCGCAAGCCTTCGGAATGACCCATTTTATACAGGTATTCTGGTAAATCCGTGATAATACTGCACGTCTTCACATGGAACAACTTGCCCAACAGCTGAGTTGTACTGGAATAAGGCGGATATACACTATAATTTAGAATGATGTTCCCCTTTTCGTTTCTGTTTCTTATCGTCCAAGTAGCAATCTCAAAAAAGCTGCAAAATCTCGTCGTCAGTTGTTTAAAAAACATCAAGTTAATACATGGAATCCATGTTACTCTCTGACCAAAGTCCAGCGTTTCTTTTTTTCGCCCCCATGCCAGCAAAGAACCATTTGGATACATGCTAACTGTCGGTACGGACAAAACTGTTACTTGAGCCCCATTCTCTACCAATCCCTTAACAAGCATTTTTTCAAAATATACTGGTGCGTTAGACGGTTTTACCTTGCTCTTTTTTACAATCATATCAATCGTGGAATCCTTAATTAAGGATCCCACAAAGAGAATTTTCATGTGACATTTCCCTCCACTTTTGTCAATCACCACTTTCAACAAGCTTTTTGAGCTTGCCATAAAACGCATTGCGATTCCTTGTTAGATTATCATTTTGGTATAGCCTTGCAATCTCAATATTTCGTACGCTTTTCTGCTTCATTAGTTCAGGCTCATTTAGTAATGTACTGATACGACGAACATAACCGTCCACATCGTGAGGCTCGCGCATATCTTCATCATCCAAAAGCTCCGGAATACCACTTACATTACTTGCCACAACCACGAGACCACACGCCATTGCCTCAATTACACCACGGGGCAACCCTTCCGACTCGGATGGGAACAAATATAGATCAGAAGCCAATAATTGCTCACGCACAAGCATAGGATCGGAAAACTTTCCCACAAAATGGATGTAATCAGCAACATCTAATGATGATGCCATTTTCTTAAAGTGTTCTACAGCACTACCATCACCAATGAAAATGGCTGAAACATCATACCCCATTTGGCGCAATAAAGCCACCGTTTTAATAACAACGTCGTGACCCTTCGCCTCATTTTGAATTAGATTTGCCGTATGTGAAATGACAAAGCGCTTTTTTTCGGTATAGGTCTTTGGCTCGGCAAAAAACGTTTCCATTAAGGTGATGCTGGAGTAGTTCCCAGTAAAATATTCATCTGTCTCATACCCCATTGCAATACACTTGCATGGACAGACGGTTTGTAGAAAATACTTTGTCACATAGGCCACGCCATTGGCAGCCATACAGGCATCCTTACACTGCTTGACTAAATAACTATTCAAGATACGATCCAGCATAGACTTTCCTGGCTTTATACTGTATGGATCGGCAACTACCTCCAACGCAAATTTCTTGTGGAGTTTTCTCGCAATGAATACCGCCATTGAACTTAGTGCACTTGGGGTACGGATGATGACCGTGTCACACTGTCCAATGATATCAATCAAAGACTTGCGGATAGTGCCGTGTTTCTTCATATATTGTTTGATACCATACGTCTCTGGAAGCATCCAAGTATTTACACCTTCCCCGTTAATCTGGAGTGCATTTTTGTTCGCATGCTCCACTTTTCTCCCTCGGGCAACCACATAAACCTCCTCAAACACATTATGGTAGCGTTGGAAGAAGGGATACCCATACATTACTGGAGTGAACGAGTTCCCATCACGATCCTCCACAAAATGCAAGTCAGTAACAACTGCAACTTTCATTTTTTCTTTTCCTCCGTTAGTACTGATTGGAACACTTCTCGGTATTGTGCCACGACCGCCGACTCAGAAAAATGGTCTACCACAAAGGCCCTTGCGTTTTGGCTCATTTCGCTATACAGTTTGCAATCATTGTATAGCCTTCTAATATTGTCAGCAACCTGGTATGAATCATTTTCGGTGATTGCAAAACCGGCATTGCTGTCATCTAATAGGAGCTTCAAGTCGTCCATTGACGAACATAGTCCGACGATCGGCATGCCGCATGCCATCATAGTATAGGTTTTACTGGGGAGAAACAAATGTGCAATCTTCTTTTCCTGCGACACAATTCCCACATCACCACTGGCCATGGAATAAGGTACGATTTCTTCGGGCTGATAAGGCATTAGGCGTACATTTTTTGCTCCGTTTACAATTGCTTGCTCAACTTCCGCACATCGCGACCCTTTTCCGATGAAAAGAAAGAGAATGTCCTCACAGTTCTCCAGCAGCCTTGCAGCATTGAGAAAGCACTGAATGTTATGTCCATATCCTAGTTTACCAGAATACATCACAATAAACTTCCCTTGCAGAGCATTTCTTTGAATGAATATGTTGCCTGCCTTGGAACGTGGCCTCATTACATCAGTATTGCAGGCAATGGGAACGATTTTAATATTAATCTTTTTCTTCAACGGAGCATTGATACTGTCCGCCATCACGCTGCCAATCGTAAGCATTTGGTCTATCTTTGGATAACAAGTGATGTTATACAGATGCCAGCACTTGCAGATAAGGCGTATCAGTATGTTATCATAGGTTCCCTCAATGATTTGTGGATACAGGTCCCAATTCATATAGACAAAGGGAGCAGAAAAGTATTTCTTGAGCCACAATCCTAAATGTGCATTGAGTGGTGGATTAGATATGCCATAAATCAAGTCAAACTTTCGTCCCTTATTTGCTCTTGCCCATTTTCGAACATCCGATTCATATCCAATCCAACACATCAACCGCCCTTTTAAAGAAGCTGTGTTGTGCCTTGTCGTTTGAATAATCTCCGCAGACGGATGTTGTACCTGGCTTCCCGTCAAAAAAGTGATTTGGCTATTTGATGGGAAAGCAGCCGCAATTTGATTCAACTCGTTTTGAGCAATTGCCTGTGAGATAAATAGTATCTGCATGAAGATATTACTCCTTTGTTCCCAAAAAGTGTTGACCTAAAATTTCATCATATTCTGGAGGATTAAATGGAACAAAGCCTCCGCCTGAGAAGAAGGTTAGTTCACTAAAATAGATGTGTTGATCCACATTGTATAGATCAACACGCACAAACTCGAAGGAGGCTGCCAATTTTTCAGCCACCTGAATGATTTCATCATGATTAGCAGGGACAGTACGATCATTAAAATGACTATACCCTTTTCGTATATCCATATAGTTCCATTCTCTGTCAAAGATGTTTGTATACGTTTTTCCTCCAATACACAGATTATACCCAATAAATCTTGCCTTTCCTTGAAAGCAGTACACCTTGATTTCTGGCAATCCATCTGCTTCAGAACTTTCAAGAAAGCGATCACATACGATTCTGGGTTTAATTCTAAAGTAATTGCGTTCCCGGCAAACATAATAATAGTTTTGTTTTAGCCACCTGTGAAACTTCCGTGCGGCTTTACGGTGGTTAATATCTTGCTTATTCATCACCACCATATTATAGCCGGAACCATGTGTACATCGAAGTGCAAACCGGGAAGGCAGTTCATCAAAATTAATATCCTCATAGCGATAATAAATGCCGTAGCATTCATTGAGATACTTATCACCCACTATTCTTTGAACATATTCCCGTGCCTCATACTTGTCAGAAAACTGCCACAATTCAAATGCATCTTGCCTTAACTTTCTTGAACATACATACTCGTTAAACGTCTTTGGATGCTTAAAATCAGGTTTACGGTCAAACATAAGCATGAAAAGAATTGTGTTAAATTGTTCATCGCTCACAAACTTCACGGCTGGACCTAACGTCTTATGAATCAGCACTTTCAATGCCAACTTCACCTTGTGTGGTAACACTTTATTTTCCTCTTCTTTCTGCCTGTAGAACCTGTTTACTGAGGCATCGTATTTACAACCGTTTTAAACTTACCATTCCTTCCGGCAGGAATATCTTCGACAAAATTAAATGTCAGATGAATGTCTTTTCCCAGTAACTGTCTCATATTCTCATCTATTTTTTTGACAGAATTGGATTTTTTCGGGCAGACAATGAACAGCTCAAACTCACCGACTGACTTCTGTATCAGCTGATACTTTTTTACGTCAAAATAATCACAAATATAATTGTTAATTGTTGGAGAATATACTGTGGTTCCGTCCATTGCATACACCACATCAGAGGTCCTTCCCTGAAGGGCCTTCAATGACAGACATCTATTTTCAT
>JAQVYH010000049.1 GCA_029004515.1 Eubacteriales bacterium
TCGGACTGCCTATAACCTCAAGAGGTCTTGTGATGCCTTGTGGTTGCAGTGGCAGAAAGGAATGGTAAAGTGATAAGAACAGAAAACCTCTGCTTTTTCTATAAAGAGGGAAAGTATGTACTTGACCATGTTAATATTCATATAAAAAAAGGTGAGTTTGTGGCAATTCTCGGTCACAATGGAAGCGGCAAGTCTACCCTTGCCAAGCACTTCAACGCACTTCTTATGCCTATGGAGGGCAAGGTTTATTCAGGGGGCTTTGACACCTCTGTTGAGGAGAGTATCTTTGATGTTCGTCAAAAAATTGGTATGGTATTCCAGAATCCTGATAACCAGATCGTTGCGGCAGTAGTCGAGGAGGATGTTGCCTTTGCTGCAGAGAATCTGGGCGTGCCTTCTGAGGAAATAAGGGAGAGAGTTGATTGGGCACTTTCCGTTGTGGGACTGTCTGACTTCACCACATACGCACCACATCTTTTATCCGGTGGACAAAAGCAAAAGGTTGCCATTGCAGGGATTCTTGCTATGAAGCCTGAGTGCATTGTCCTTGATGAGCCAACAGCTATGCTTGATCCAAAGGGCAGGCGAGATGTTATGCGCACTCTTCGCAAGCTTAACAAGGATGGGATAACCATAGTTCTTGTTACTCACAATATGGACGAAGCGGTACAGGCTGACCGAGTTATTGTGATGAGTGAGGGCAAGATTGCACAAAAGGGAACTCCAAGGGAGATTTTCAGCCAGGTTGAGGCTGTCCGCTTATTGGGTCTTGATGTTCCGCAGGTGACCGAGCTTATGTATGAGTTGGGTCTAGAGTCAGTTATGAATGTTGATGAGGCATATGAAGTGCTAAAGGATAAGTTGTTAAATAGCTAAAAAAGGAGCTATAACATTGATAGAGTTAAACAGAGCAGGCTATGTTTATAAAGAGGGGGGCCCTTTTGAAAGGAATGCCCTTGAAGAGGCTACAATGCAAATAAATAAGGGCGAATTTGTTGGCATAATCGGTCATACCGGAAGTGGCAAATCCACTATGATTCAGCTTATGAACGCACTTTTGCTACCCACATCCGGAACAGTTACTGTAGATGGACAGGTTACAACAGATAAGTCCACAAAGCTGCGTGATATACGCTTTAAGGTGGGGATGGTTTTCCAGTATCCTGAACACCAGATTTTCGAGGAAACAGTTAGGGCGGAAATCTCCTTCGGTCCTAGGAATCAAGGTCTGTCAGGTCAAGAGCTTGAAGATCGTGTAAATCAGGCTATGGAAATGGTGCATATTCCCCAGAAGTGGTCAGAGCTATCCCCTTTTGAGCTGTCGGGCGGACAGAAAAGGCGAGTGGCAATTGCAAGTATTCTGGCTATTAGACCACAGGTGCTTATTTTAGATGAGCCAACAGCAGGTCTTGATCCTGCATCAAGGGACAAGTTATTAAAAGAAGTTAGAAATATGCGTGATAATTTAGGCATAACTGTTGTGTTTATCACTCACAGTATGGAGGATATTGCAGATATCGCTGACAGAATTATCGCTATGGATAAAGGAAGAGTTAAGTTTGATGGCACACCACAGGAAGTGTTTTCACATATGGAAGAGCTTGATAAAATGGGGCTTTCCGTTCCTGAGGTTACACGACTTACAGCCAGATTAGGGTTGCCCCTTTGCTTTACGGTTAAACAAGCAAAGGCGGTAATCAATAAGGAGCTTGAAAAGCACAATGCTTAAGGATATTACATTTGGACAATTTTTCCCGGGAGATTCAACTTTGCATCGTATGGATGCACGTGTTAAGATTCTCCTGACAATTGCATATATCGTGCTTATATTCTGTGTTGATAGTGCTATCAGCTATGGACTGTTTGTGGCTTTTACTTTTATTTTGATGTTTTTATCACAGATCCCTGTAAGGACATATGTCAAAAGCGTTAAGCCGATGTTTGTTTTTATCTTTATCACAGCTATACTCAATCTTTTTTTATCAGATGGAACAGTTGTGTGGAGCTGGAGGTTTATCTCCATCACGGATAAGGGTATTATTCTGGCAATACAGATGATGATTCGTGTGACACTTCTGGTTATCAGTAGTTCTGTGCTTACCTATACAACATCACCTATCCGTCTTACATCTGCAATTGAGTCAATTATGAAGCCTCTTTCTAAAATTGGTGTACCATCCCACGAGATTGCAATGATGATGACAATTGCACTTCGTTTTATACCTACATTGATTGACGAAGCGGATAAAATCACCAAGGCGCAAACGGCAAGAGGTGCTGATTTCGAGGGTGGTAATATTATCTCTCGTGCAAAAGCTATGATTCCACTTCTTGTGCCGCTTTTTATCAGTGCATTCAGACGAGCTGACGATTTAGCAATTGCAATGGAAAGCAGATGCTATCACGGTGGCGAGGGCAGGACAAGCCTCCATGTGCCTAAAATTGGGTTGATTGATGTGGTGGCAATATTTGTTGTTGCAATTTTGCTTTTTATCCCAATCGCAGAAAAATATCTGCCGATGTTTTCTTGATAAGTAAAAACTCTATACTTATAATTAAGTAAAAAATATCTATATTTAGGAGATAATCCTATTATGAATATCAGACTTCGTATTTCTTATGATGGCACTGCATATCATGGCTGGCAAAGACAGGAGAATGCAATTACTGTTCAACAGCTTATAGAAGAAGCCATTTTTAAAATTACAGGTAGTATGGCATCGGTTTGCGGTTGTAGCAGAACAGACGCAGGCGTTCATGCCGCCTCTTATTATTGTAATTATTATTCTGAAAAAAAAATTCCCTGCGAAAAAATCCCCATAGCTCTCAATACGGCTCTCCCCTTGGATGTAAGGGTTGAAGAGGCGTGCTTTGTAGATGATGACTTTCATTCACGCTTTTGGGCAAAGGATAAAACCTATAGATACTACATTCGAAATAGCCATATTTCAGGGGCTTTTTCAGGACGCTATTCATATCTTGTGCCTACACCTCTTGATGTTGCTGCGATGCAAAAAGCCACAGAGCATTTTTTAGGAAAGCACGATTTTGCAGGATTTATGGCGACGGGAGGTCAGCAGAAAACAACAATAAGAACAATTAATAAGCTGACTGTTAATAAAGGTGACGACAATATGATCTGCATTGAAATCAATGCGGATGCATATCTATATAATATGGTGAGGATAATTGCAGGAACCTTGGCTTATGTAGGACAAGGGAAAATTTCTGCAGATGAGATTCCCGACATAATACAAAGTAAGGACAGAAAAAGAGCAGGTATAACAGCGCCTGCCAAGGGATTGTTCTTATGCGAGATAAATTATTAATCCAATAAAGGAATGAATATATATGAAGAAAAGGTTTGATTTCAAAGAATCAAAGCTGAAAAAAATCAATCTTAATAAGATTAAATTCCATAAACCCAATTGGCAGCTTATTAAGGAAAAGACTTTATGGCTTAAGTATCATCTGAAATATAACAAAAAAAGTGTTGCGACCTTTGGTATTGTTGCAGCATTGGTAATCACAGGAGCCTTTATTTATTCGTTCAGATATAATCTTATGTTTATGTCAAATGGTGATTCAACCCCCAAAAAGATTTATACTCTCGATGCATCAAAGCAGAATGAGATGTATGCATATAATGACAACATTCTGATTGTAAACAACGATGGTGCGATATGCATAAATAAAAAGGGTGAAGAGGTTTTTGAAGTGTCAGCTAAGACAAGTACTCCTATTGTTGGGATTGCAGGGGACTATATTCTTATTGCAGACCGAGGGGGAAGTGAAGTTTATGTGATTCATGATGGGGATATTGTGAATAACTTCAGCGCTGAAAACGAGATCATCAACTGCAGTATTAACAGACGAGGCAGAACCGTTCTGGTAACTAATGAAACAAGCTATCGCAATGTGATTGCTGCCTATAACAGCCGTGGCGATGAAATCTACAAGTGGAAAATATCCGATTTTTATGTAATCGATGCAGTTATGTCCTATGATGGGTCCAGAATTGCCGCTACATATATTACTACCAAGGATGAACAGCTTTCAGGCGGTGTGGTTATGGTTCATGTCCGTAGAGAAGAGGTTCTTGGCAAGGTATCCTATAAGGATAGAGTGTTCTCCTATGTTGCATTTAATGGTGATAATACAGCTACTGCCATCGGTGATACAATGATGCTTGGTGTAAATAAAAAGGGAGAAGAAAGATGGGCTGTTGACTATGATGGTAAAAAGCTCCAGATATTCGGGTTCCGAGAGGGTTGGGGTTCAGTTCTTGCCTTTGAGAACAATTCGAACAATTCTACAATCATAGCCTATGATAATAATGGTAGAGAAAAGGGTAAAAATCGTCTTGACTTTACCGCTAATAATATAGATATGCGTTCAGGTCTTTCTCTTGTAACAGGTTCGGACAGAACAATCGCTGTGGATAGGAAGTGTCGTCAGCGCTTGCAAATAAACTTTCAACAGGAGTTCAAAAAGGGTTGGTTTAAGGATAATAAAACCCTGATATACCTAGTTAATGGTTCAAATATAGAGGTTATTAAGTTATAAGGAGTGGTACAGTTGATAGCAGATATAGTTTTGGTATTAATTTTTGCATGGGCTGTTTATAATGGGCATAAAAAAGGATTTGCTAAAACCTTGTTCTTTTTCACAGGATTGATTATAACGGCTTTGCTTTATTACTTTTTATATGATTATATTTCTCCGGCATTTGGCGGTGGAATAATAGGAGGTGTGGCGGTAGCTGTATCAGCTGCGATTTTGACCTATGTGGTGGAACAGATCGTGTCTACTATTGCAAAGCTCCCTGTAATCAAGCAGGCAAACAAGCTGTTGGGTGGGCTTATGGGTGCAATCAGTGGAATATTGCTCGTAGTGATTCTTACTTGTGTCATAACGAGAGTTGAGTATATGTCCCCTTATATAGAGGGTTCTTATATTGTTAATTATGTCACCCAGCTGTTAAGCTCGGTGTTTTAGAAAGGTGTATATAGATGAATTATTCAGAGTTGAAGGTAGATGAGCTTCGCGTCCTTGCCAAGGAAAAGGGTATAGAGAACGTGACAAAGCTCAAGAAAAACCAGCTTATAGCGGAGCTGACCAATGCAGAGCAGGAAGTGACCCCAGAGCAGGAAGTGACCGCTGAGCAGGAAGAAACTCCAGAGCAGGAAGAAACTCCAGAGCAGGGAGAGAAATCAGCGCCTGTAAGAACAGATACAAAGACTGTAACAGGTGTATTGGAGGTTTGTGAGGACGGATACGGATTCCTCCGTGGGCAGAACTATCTTACAACCCCTGATGATGTATATGTATCTCCAACTCAGATAAGAAGGTTTCGCCTGAAAACTGGAGATGAAATATCAGGCATCGCACGACTTCAAAGGGAGAACGAGAGGTTTTGTGCTCTTTTGTATGTAAACAGCGTTAATGATGACCCTCCGGGTACAGCAATAAGACGAATCCCATTTGAAAATCTGACTCCTGTCTATCCAGACAAACGAATCAGGCTCGAGGGAGCAGGTTGTGACAAAACCACCCGTCTTATTGACTTAGTTGCACCTATTGGTATGGGGCAGAGAGGTATGATTGTTTCTCCCCCTAAATCAGGTAAAACAACTCTTCTTAAAAATATTGCAAATAGTATTTCTAATAATAATCCTGATGTTAAGCTCATAGTCCTTCTTATTGATGAGCGACCTGAAGAGGTTACGGATATGCAGAGAAGCATTAAGGGCGAGGTTATATATTCCACCTTTGATGAGCTTCCTGAGCATCATGTAAAGGTTGCAGAAATGGTTTTAGAGAGAGCGAAGCGTTTGGTTGAACATAAAAAAGATGTTTGTATCCTTATGGACAGCATAACACGTCTTGCGCGTTCGTATAATCTTGTTGTTCCTCCTACTGGAAGAACTCTTTCCGGTGGTATTGACCCAGGTGCGCTTCATAAACCAAAAAAATTCTTTGGTGCCGCAAGAAATATAGAAAAAGGTGGAAGTCTTACAATCCTTGCAACTGCCCTTACCGATACTGGTAGCCGTATGGACGATGTAATATACGAAGAATTCAAGGGTACAGGCAATATGGAAGTACATCTTGATCGTAAGCTTCAGGAAAGAAGAATCTTCCCTGCTATTGATTTGATAAAGAGTGGAACTCGTAAGGAAGAGCTTCTCCTTTCAAAAGAAGAGTCAGATGCAATGCTTACTATTCGTCGAGCCTTTGATAGCAGGAATCAAAGTGATGTTACAGAAACACTAATTAATCAGTTGGTGGTATCCGAAACAAATCGAGAGTTTATTACAAGAATCTGCAGGTTATTCACAAACTAATAACAACATTGGCAAATTGCACAAAATCGTACGAGTGATTTTGTGCAATATTTTTTTGGTAAATATTACAAATTCGTTGCAAAAAAAAAAGCATTGGTATATAATGTGCATAAGAGTAGATAGTGGATATGTCTCTCTTGATGGATGAAAAAAATTTGAATATATAAGAGGAGGAAATGATGATGAGAATTAGCACAAAATCAGGCAGAGCACTTGCCCTTGTTGTGGCAGTTGTTTTCCTGATGACATCCCTCACTAGCTTATCAGCTTTAGCTGGTGTAATTGTGGGTGCCGAAACTACTACTAATGCTCAGATAGGTGGCTCTGTAACAATCAATGTTGACAATGCTTCCGGTTCAGAGCAGACAACGGTTCTTGTTTATCTTGGAACACCGGAAGATGGGAATATCATCTACATTGACCAGACCGCCGCACAAGACGGCAAGGCGTCATTCACGTTCAAGGTTCCAACAACAGCAAGCGCAGGTACTTACACAGTACTAGCGGGAAGTGAAAGTACAGAATTGGCTGCTACAGGGTCAATTGTTGTAACAGCAGGATCAGTTGATCCAGAAGCTACACTTGTATCAATCGCAGTATCAGGTGCAAAGATTGAATACAATGTTGGCGATGAGTTTGTTAAGCCAACAGTAACAGCTACATACAGCGATGCTACAACAGCTGATGTAACAGCAGATGCTACATTCGCAGGATTCGATTCAACTGCAGCAGCTGTAGGTCAGACAATCACAGTAACATATGATGGTAAGACAACTGCATATACAGTAGATGTTATTGCTCCTGCAGCCACACTCGAATCAATCGCAGTATCAAATGCTAAGATTGAATACAATGTAGGTGATGAATTTGTTAAGCCAGTAGTAACAGCTACATACAGCGATGCTACAACAGCAGATGTAACAGCAGATGCTACATTCGCAGGCTTTGATTCAACAGCAGCAGCTGTAGGTCAGATTATCACAGTAACATATGAAGGCAAGACAACAACATATACAGTTGATGTTACAGCAGGGGAAGACCCTGTTGCAAATCCAAATGTTCGTAACGGTAGCTATGCTATAGAAGTAACAGTTAACACAGCATATAACTTCCGTGGCAGTTACAGAATTGATCTTGAACCTAGCACAGACTATATCATTTCTGGTTGGTCAAAGGGCTCCGGTTCAGTTCTTGCTCGTATCAGACCAAACGATAGCTGGTCAACCAACTTAGGTGATTTAGACCTTAAGGGCAGTACAGATTGGACACAGTCTGTAAAGCGTTTCACCACAAAGGCGGATACAACCTTTGCAATAGTATCTATCGTAACTAACACCTATGGTGGCAAGGGTACAAGATATATCGATGACCTCTTTATCGCAAAGGCATCAGACCCAACAGTAAACCTTCTTTCAAACCCAGGTTTCGAAGGAGAAACAGGTTGGACTTATGCAAATGATATGGTAAGAATCAACAGCGAAATTCCAGCTGTAAACAACCTTTCAATCATTACTGTTTCAGATGCAAAGGTTGCATATATAATGGGTGATGAATTTGTTGCTCCAAAGGTAACAGCTATATACTATGATGGTACAACACAAGATGTATCAGCAGAGGCAACATTCGAAGGATTTGATTCAACAGCGGTAGCTACAAAGACAGTTACTGTTAAGTATAACAATGCGGCAACAACTTATGCAGTAACAATTGCAGAGGACCCAACACCAGATCCAACACTCGAATCAATCGCAGTATCAAATGCAAAGGTTAACTATACAGTTGGTGATGCATTCGAAGCACCAGTAGTAACAGCTACATACAGCAACGGTTCAACACAGACTGTAGTTGCAACATTCACAGGTTATGATATGGCTAAAGCTGGTACACAGACAGTAACTGCAACATATGAAGGAAAGACAGCAATTTATGAAATCACTGTTGTTGATGCAACTCCAACATATGAAGCTACAGTTGACACATCAAAAGACCTTGGCTATTCAAACGATGAAGAGCCAGCTGATGTATATTATGTAAGAGAATTTTTATTAAGCACTGGTAATGGTGAATATGAAGTTAAGATTGGTGACAGAACACTTTACTGGTCAACTCAAAGAGGATGCTATGTTGGTGTTGTAGATGCAGCAAACTACAATGCTCAGGAAATGACATTTGCAAATGTTGTTCTTACTCCAAGCGCAAATGTAACAACGCTCAAGATTTATGGTGATGTTTCAGGCGATAACAGAATCAACACAGTTGATATCTCTAACTTGAAGAATTACTTAGAACTTGGCACTTCTTTAACAATTCGTCCTTCGGCAGATGTTAACTTTGATGGTAGAATTGATGCAACTGATCTCTTAAAGATTAAGGGTTATGTTGAGCTTGAAGAAGCAATCCTCACTTTAAAATAATTAATAATTTATCAGCTTTGACTGATGCAAACAAGGCATACTTTCACAGTATGCCTTGTTTTTTTGCCCAAATACCCTAAGGTGAAACATATATTGACATATTGTAGTATTTTTGTTAAAATGAAAAGGAAGTTGAATTATAGGAAAGCAGGGGGATTCCCATATGAACATAGGTATATTTTCGCCAAAACTACAATCCATTGAGCTTAATCAGCTTGACCTCATTTTGGCACTCATAGAAAAGGGCCATAATCCCATCGTTTATGTTGTTAATGATGACAGTCAGAGTGAATTATTTAATAAAATTAAGGTTAAGGTTGTTAATATTGATTTTCTAGAAACTGATATTTGCAGACTTCGTTCCTTTAAGACTATCAATAGGTTAGCTGATATATTTGAGGCTGATTCCATTGACCTTCTTATATCTTCGTCGGCGACCCCTTGTATCTATGGAGCACTGGCAGGCAAGAGAGCAGGAGTTAAGGCTATTTATTCACAATTTACAGATATTGGGAGATTATTCCAAACCAATAAAAAGTTTAGAAAATTTTACATAAAGCTCCTTTGTAAATTAACAGCAAAGCGTTCAGATAAGGTTATTTTCCATAATATGGATAATATGATGTTTTTCGTAAGCAAAAAGCTCATTAAGTCAGATAAAGCAATCAATCTTGGAGGGCATGGAATTAATACTGAAGAATATACAAAGAGTGAATATACCCATTCAAGAACCTTCCTTTTGGCTGCACCACTTGCTGTAGATAAGGGTATATGGGAATATATTCAGGCTGCAGGAATTATTAAACAGCTTAATAAAAACTGCACATTTAAGTTGCTTGTAAAAAATGATGATTCTCCTTATGCAATTGAAAGAGCTGACCTTCTCCCTTATGTGGAAAAAGGCTATATTGATATTTTTGATAACTATGATGACGATATTGAAAATATGATGGAGGAAGCTTTCTGCTATGTTATCCCATCATATCACGAATCAATGCCTTTCGAGCTTCTTCTTGCAATGGCAAAGGGTCGCCCTGTAATTGCAACGGATGTTCCCGGTTGCCGTGATGCCGTGCTTGATGGCATCAATGGTTACGTAGTCCCACCACAGAACGTGGAGGTTATGGTTCAAAGGATGCTTCAGCTCCTCGCCGATGAGGAAACTGCTACGCAAATGGCACAGGAAAGCTACACAATCTGCTCGCAGAAATATGATGCATATGATGTTGTGGATAGGCTTATAAACGTTATTTTTGGTTCAGCGGAGATGAAGAGTAATGATTAAAATACTGATAACAGGCAATTCGCAATTATATAGTCTTGCGCTACATAATCTTGCTAATCGTATTTCTAATGCTATATTTGAATACGCCGATACAGAAACAACTGATAAAATACTTGCCCGCTCTGTGAGCGGTGCAGATTATGTTGTGTTGCTTCACGAAATGGACACAGCTTCGGACTATGCCACTTGTGAAGAGAATGTATATTTTACAAAACAGATATTAGAGCTGCTGATAAACAGCAGCTCTAATGCTACTGTGGCATATTTTTCGCCCAGAAAGAGAACTGTAGAAAATATGGATACCTATGGACTCAAACTTCAGGGTGAAAACATGCTCCGTGAATATGAGAGGCTTACTAAGGGAAGAATTGTTCTTTATAAGCTACCTGAAATATTCGGACCATATATTGATAATCAGACGCTTGATAGACTTATAGAGACAAGCGAAGGTGCAGATCTGCCTCAATCTTATGAATTTTTGCATAGTGAAGATTTGTTTGAGGAGCTATATCGTATGATAAATGGGGCACCAGCAAAAATTGGGTATGATAATTATGCTGTTCCTTCTGGCTCTCATTTTTCGTCTGACAAAATGATTATAAAACTGATTGAGGATTATAATAAACTTGACCCTTGTGAAGTTCCAGAACTAACAACACCCTTTGATCTTAATTTCTATGATTATTATCTACGGAAAATAAATTGCAGTAAGTCATATAAGCTTGGTAACAAGAATGAAATTACAGTTTTGTCAAATCCTAGGGTTGGGGCTGCTAGTGTGCTTCGCCTTGGTGAAGGTGAAGAAGAAAAAGTTACAATTGGCCATTTGGCCTGCGTGAGGGTCTTAGTGTTAAGTGGAATTGTACAGATAAACAGAAGGAAGATTGAAGCTGAAAATGATGTTATGAGAGTGGATATTAATAAGGACACTACTATCAAAAATATCGGCAGAGAAAAAGCTATAGTACAGCTTTGGCGATATAAAGGAAAAGATTAAACAGGGAATGAATGGTTATGAAAAAAATATTGGCAATGCTAATTGTGGTGCTTGTCACTACATCATATCCGGTCTTGGCTGATGGAGTGAAGATAACTCCATATGAGGAGAGCATCACCTACGCCGAGCTTTCTGATAAAGTAAGCGGCAGTGGGGATGTAGGTGCTTTCAGCGACTATAAAACCTTGGTTGACAGTCATATTAAAAGACTACTTTCTATGAATTCTGCTGAGAGGCAGAGTTTGGTTACAGAGCTTTTGACCGATGCCGGTACAGTGTATATAGGAGCGGAGGAGATTGATTTTACCGAAGGGGGAAATCACGATTTTCTCGCTTATGCTGTAACAAATGTGGCCGAAACAAGAAGGTATATGGAGCATTACGGAATAACAGCCATTGCTGATGTACCTATTACTCTTGAATTCGGCAATAAGGATGCCCTTGAGACAACGCTACCTAATTTTTATTCGAGTATTGCCTATAATGGCGGTATATCAAAAATAATAATAAAGCTCGTTTGGGTTGGTGTAGAATTTGATATACTACAGTTTGCAAATCTTGCGAGAAACACCGCTATAACCGTTGTCTTAAAGGAAATTAATGAGAATCAGTTCTCTGATGAATATAGAAAGCTGATTCCATCTGATGAAGCATATAGTCTTGCGGTGTATGACAGGGAGAGAGCAGTAAAGGATCTCATCGATACGCATATTTTGCTTTATAAAGCAAAGTTCAGCGATGAAGTTTATACTCTTTCGACCAATGCTGATGGAACTTTGAGCAAGAAAAATGTGGATTTGAGATTCGATGATGTGCCATTAGTTGATGTGCTTGACAACAGGATTTTCTGGATAGAGGATCAAGAGGAGCATGTTGATATATTCCCGGATGTTCCTATGTCCCATTGGGCATATGAATATATTCAATCGCTTGCTCAAAAGGGGATAGTTTCCGGCAATGAAAATGGTGAATTCCAACCTGAAGCAAATGTGACAAGGGAGCAGTTTGTCAAGATGCTTGTTGAAGGATTAAACATAGAATTGACAGATGAGAAATGCAATTTTACAGATGCAGATGAAGAAAAGTGGTATTATAAGTATATCGCCACCGCCAATAGACTTGGGGTTATTAATGGGATAACCCAAAATTCCTTTGGTGTAGGACAGAATATCAAAAGAGAAGATGTGGCTGTTATAATTCAAAGAACAATAAATATCCTGGGAAAAGAATTAATAATTTATTCTGATTTCGGACAGATTTTCTCTCCGCAGGATATAACAAGCATATCACCATATGCGAATGAAGCGTTAAGGCTGATGCATGGTGTTGGGATTATGTCAGTTGATGAGAATAACTGCATCAGGCCACAGGATTTTGCAACAAGAAGCGAAATAGCAAAAACTTTATGCAAGATTTTGGAATATATAGAAGAATAAAGAGAGGGAACAAAGATGAAATACTCATTCAGAACAAAGGGAGTTTGTTCTAGAGAGATTGAGATAGAAATGGAAAATGGTGTTATAAACGAGGTTAGATTTATTGGCGGCTGCAGTGGAAATACCCAGGGAGTTGCATCCCTTGCCAAGGGAAGAAGGGCTAAAGAGGTGATTGCCCTTATTAAGGGCATCAATTGCAATGGTAGGGGGACTTCATGTCCTGATCAGCTTGCAAAAGCCCTAGAAGAAATAGAAGAAGATTTTATTTAATATATTGACAAATAGTTTTAGAAATGGTACAATTAGTTAGTACAAGGTTGCGACAGTACATCTTGTTGCAACACTACAATATATAGTGAATTAAATTACATAAAATGGAGGGAAAAAAATGAAAAGATTATTGTCATTAGTGTTAACAGTTGTTCTTGTTATAACAGCGTTAACAATTCCTGCTTCTGCTGTATCAACTGGAACATTACCAAGTGGCTTGGTTTGGGATGCAGATGAGGCTAGCTATGTGCCTTTTGAAGGTGTGGTATCAAATGTTTATGCTGATATCAATTTTAACGATGCGGCCCTTGATGTGAGTGCTTATGTTACATATACTGACGGTGTACCAACAGTGTCAGTTCCTGCAAACACATATTTCCCTGTTGCAACAACTAATGCTGCAGCTACTGACAGAGTAATCAATATTGCCACTAAAGGTCCAGCTAAATCAAATGCGGGCGAAGAACTCAATGCTAGTAATGCTGGTACTTATTACAGACCATATGTTGTTGCTGACGATGATATAGCTATCGCTCCTTCTGATAGAAAAAAACAGTCGTCTGCTAGAATGACAATTGATAATGCTGATGGCACTAAGGCTGGTATCGTTCCAGCAACAGGCGAACTTGTGTACTTTGATGTTAAGGTAAGACGAGTAAGTCCTACTAACGATGACTATGTAACTCTTTCACTTACAGACTCTTATGGTAATGTTATCGCGACTCTTGGCTATACACAGAATCTGTACCCCCAACTCCAGGCAAATGTTAACTATGGTGGTGACGCGTTCTCGTCATCAACTCCTATGACAAACTATGTTAATGGCAACGCATGGCAGTATCTGCGTTTTGTAATGAATTATGATCTTCATACATTCCAACTCTATGTTGGTAATACAATGAATGAACTTAAACCATATATTTCATCAATAGAATCTTACCAAATGAAGGCAGCTAATGCTGCGGACTTCTATAAGATGGAAATCGGCGCAAAAGGTTCTCTTGGTATCGATGATATTGCTATTTATACAGTTGCTCCTCCTGTAGCTCCAACAGCTTCAAATGTAGTGATGACAGGTAAGCCAAATCTTGGTGAAACTCTTACAGCAACATATGGCACATATGCTTGCGAGGGAGATATCGCAGAAGGCAATTCATATGCTTACTGGGAATCAGCAGACACTGCATTATTCGTTGATGCTACCAAGATTACAGGAAATACCCCAATAAATGCAGGTCAGACAAGCACCTATGTACTTACAGCAAATGAGACAGGCAAATATGTACGATGTGTTGTTGTTCCTGTGAACTCAGTTGGTGTAGAAGGTGCGAAAGCTCCAAGTAATGCTACAGCAAACAAGGTTAACTTCTTTGATGTTGTTCTTTCTGTTGATGGCAATATTAAGAATAATACTGTTTGGGACTTAAAGTGGTCAAACAATCCTTATGCTGCAAAGATAACATATACAAGCACTCTTGCCGAATTGAAGAATTACACACTTTTTGGTGCTTTTTATGAAACAGTCACAGAAGTTGATGAAGTATCTGGCGCAACAAAGGCGTATCAGAAACTCCTCGGCGTTAAAGCTCTTCCTTTAACTGTTGAAAATGCCTCACTCACAGAAAATGGAGTTATAACAGATACCAAGACCACTGAAACAGTGTATTCAATTGCGCAGGGCACTGATGCTAGCAACCTTACAATGAAGGTATTCTTATGGAATGACTTATCTGATTTAGTTCCAGCTAGCGATTATAAATATGCCGGTAAGAATTTCTAATTAACAACAAAAATCCCACGAAGAAATTCTTCGTGGGATTTTTGATTAAAATATGTATAATATCACTGCTAAACAGCTATAGCATCATTGACAATAGTGAAAAAAATTGGTAAACTGTTATGTACAATTGTTGCATTATGATGGGATTTATTGGGTTTTGCATTGGTGTTTATATTATTTATATTATCGAAAGGAAATGAGAGAAATGAAAAAATTATTTTCAATGCTTCTTGTGTGCGTATTAGTCGCTACAATGCTTAGTGGTGTCACGGTATTTGCAGAAGCACTACCAGTAACAGTTGATTCTGTTGATGGCAGTTGGGCAAATGCAACTTGGGATGCTGCGACAAGTATCCTTACAAATGTTGATGGGGGATATGCTTTTAAGGCTACAATCAGTAGTGGCAAAGCTACATTATCAGCTGCGTCAGCTACCCTGATCACAGCTGCATCAGTTACAGTACCAACATCATTTACAGTTGGTGAAACAACATACCCTGTAGTAGCGGTTAATGGCTATTTATTAACAGGTGGTCTTACTCCTGCTGTTACTACTACAGATGTTAAGACGGTTGTTCTTCCAGAAGGATTGACAACTATCAATGCTAATGCATTCAGATCATTAACTGGTCTGTCTACAATTAACCTCCCATCTACTCTTACAAGTATCGGAGGGTATGCTTTTGCAGGGGCTGGTCTTACATCAGTAACAATTCCTGGGACAGTGACAACATTTGGCACGTATGTTTTCTCAGGTTGTGCAAGTTTATTAGAAATTACCTTTGAAGAAGGCATCGCTACAATTCCTGATCGTACTTGTAACAGTTGTAGTGCTTTAACTACTGTTAATATCCCAAGTACCGTTACAACAATTAAAGCGTATTCCTTCTATAATTGTAAGTTTATAGAAAGTTTTGGTGCCGAGATTTCTGAAGATGTATGGGATCTTAGCCATGTTACATCAATGGGCCAAGAAGCTATTTATGTTAATAATACAGGCTGGACAGGGGAACTTATCCTCGGTATCTCTTCGATTACAAAGCAGATGATCAGAGGTACGGGTCTTGATAAGATTACTTTTGTAAATCCTGTTACCTCAATTAATGCAGATAATGTTTTCTACACAATGGCAAACCTTAGGACGCTTGTTTTTGAGCAGGGACCTGCTCCAACAGCGATTAAAAGTACATGGAGTGCTAAACTCACTCCTGCTCTTACTATCATTTATCCAGATGACCAGATGGATAGCTTTAAGGCTGCTAACTTTGGCACAACAAAGATTGCTGCTGTAATGTCCTTTGGTGGATATATAGGCTCGGTTGTTGCTGGGGCTGAGGGTGGATATGATGTAACATATGCAGTTGCTAACTACAAGGCAAAGAATGTTGATAAGGCTATCATTGCTCTTTTCAACGGTGATGATATGGTGGGTGCAAAGGTTGTTGATGCAACAGTTGGCACTACTCTTACAACAGTAAATGTTCCTGTAACAGGCACGGTAACATCAGCGAAGATTTTCCTGCTCGATGGTTTTGGGAACCTCAAACCTGCATATGTAAACGACACATATACAGTTGCGGATATCGGTTAATAGTTAAAAAAATAAAAGGTTCGCAGAATGAACTGCACCAGTTTGTGCGGACAGTACAAAAACAGACCTCATGGTAGGCAAAAATTAAATTTTAAGCGACAAACTGATTTCGTTTTTCTAACGGAGTCAGTTTTGTTTTTAGTTGTATTCTTTCA
>JAQVYH010000050.1 GCA_029004515.1 Eubacteriales bacterium
ATTATCTTGACTTTACTGGTGGTGAGCCAGCAAAAGGGGAGATTGCGACTTATGCAGAAGGTGGTGTGACTTTTGACACAGATGCTCTTTATGTAGACCTTGGTATAGGTGAGCATTTTATTAAAAGTGTCACGGCAAATGGCATTACATATAGCCAAGACCAATTTACAGGACCTATGCTATCCGATAAGGATGGGCACAGCTTTGTCCCACAGGTTGATAGATGGGAGATTGTAGAGAATGGTGGCATCTGCGGTATTGCAAAGGGTTATGGCTCACAGCTTTGTGGAGATATCAAAGTTGACTTTGAGCTTAAGATCACCGCTTATAAATCAAGACCCGAGATGGAAGTTGCATACACCATTATTAACACAACCTATGATGTATTGAAAATCGACGAACTATATTTTAAATATAACACATTAGCTCCATCAATGAGCTGTGTTGCACAGTCTAACTATGCCACAAGCTACAAGAAAAGTGACGATGGAGAGCCCGTTGAGATTGTTATCGACGACAAAATGCTCCTCTATCACGGAAACGAGCATATGGCAGAGGTGTTCTATGGCACATTCTTTGCAGATTGTACAGACAAAAATGGCGGTGTTTGTGCATCAATCTATCAGGCACAACAAAACTATCCAAAGGCAGTCTATGCTGACAAGGATGGTATGAAGATAAGCCTTGTTCCAAAGGATGTTGGATGTATCGAGATGCAGTCTGGCATGGCAAGACAACAAAGAATCCTCCTCCGCTTCCATTCAGCCGATGAAAGTTATGAGGATTTAAGCAACTATACAACCCTCTATCAGATGCCTGACTATGTTCGTCTTGCACCACAGGTATATAAAGATGCGGATATCTTTGAAGATGTATTTATAGATAACATAATTAAACCAATCGAGCGAAAACTGATGCTTCTTGGTGATAATCACGCTAGATGCTACGGTATGCTCAATTGGGGCGATGCACCTGACCCCGGTTATTCACAACAGGGCAGAGGCGGTGGTGGAAGCGTATGGACAAATAATGAATATGACTTCTCCCACGCATGTACCCTTATGTACATTCGCACAGGACAAAGAAGATTCCTTGACTATATGTATGTCTCAAGCAGACATTGGATGGATATTGATGTATGTCACTTCTCCGACGACCCTCTTGTATATGGCGGACAATGGGAGCATGCTTTAAAGCACATTGTCGGCTCACATATGGCGTGTAGTCACGAGTGGGTGGATGGACTTTTGGACTACTATCATTTTTCAGGTGATGAGGATGCATACCTCGCAGCATATGGAATTGCACAGAATGTTGTAGGGCTTTTAGAATCCCCACAGTTTACAGCGTATGGCGCACTCCACGCAAGAGAGACAGGCTGGGCACTTCGTACGCTTGTGGATATGTATAAAGAAACAAACGATAAAAAATGGCTCGATAAGTGTGAATGGATTGTAGAGCATTTTGAATCCTGGGAAAAGAAATACGGATTCTGGCTTGCACCATATACCGACAACGCAGTTATACGTGTTACCTTCATGATTGCAGTTGCTATCACAAGCCTTATAAGATACTACCGAATCTCACCACAGGAGAAGATTAAAGGAATGATTCTTCGTGCGGTGGATGATTTGATTGAAAACTGCCGTACAGAGATGGGAACTTTCTTCTACAAGGAGCTTCCATCACTCCAAAAAGTGACTAATCCAAATGTCTTAGAGGCTTTGGCGATTGGTTATGAGCTTACAGGTGACAAGAAATATCTTGAGGCAGGTGTTGATCAATTTCAGCATTGGATGGATGAGTACATACCGCCTCTTAGCATTGCAAAACGCATTGAGGGTGATGCCCTTATAAATGAAGGCTTAGGCACAAAGTCCTTTGCACAGGAATTCCCACCGGTTGCACTCTACTACAAGGCAGCAACCGAAGCAGGGATTGAGCTTATTAAATAAAATTTCAATCTGTATCAATAATGCTATGACATTAAGGAGGAAATACAAAAATGAAGAAAGTACTTGCTATTGGAAATAGCTTTTCACAAGACTCAAACAAGTGGCTCCAGAAGCTAGTTGACAGCGCTGGGGAGGAAATAACGTTCTATAATCTGCACATAGGCGGATGCAGTCTTGACAGACATTGGAGCAATATTGCAGAGGATGATATCCCTGATTATGCATTGGAGATGGATGGAGAGAAACAGGGTAGAATCGGACTTAGGGCGGCCCTTGCAATGCACAAGTACGACTATATCACGATTCAGCAGAGAAGTGGGTTCAGCGGACTTAAAGAAACATACTATCCCTTTGCTGACAACCTCGTAAAATATCTTACCCAGGTTCAGCCACAGGCAGAGATTATTGTGCATCAGACATGGGCGTATCAGGTTGGCTCCACGCACGGTGATTTCCCTATCTATAGCTGTGACCAAGAAAAGATGTTCTTAGCTCTTAAGGATGCATACAATGAGCTTGCTGTTAAGATGGGTCAATACACCCCTAGCAAAAAGCCACTGCGCATAATTCCTAATGGAGAAATATTCCAGAGATGCAGGGCCGAAAAGATTTTTGCAGATGACAATATCTGCCTTAATCGTGACGGATTCCATGCAAGTCTTATTCATGGCAGATATATGCTTGGGGCAAGCTGGTTTATGGCATTTACAGGCAAGGACATTTCCAAGGCAAACTTTCTTCCAGAGGGTATGACAAATGAAGAAGCCGATGTTATTAATAAGAATGTTAGAGAAGTAATGAAGGAATATGGTTGGGAAACAAAATAAGCAATTTATTAATAAAAGGGAGCTGTGATTATTTCGCAGTTCCCTTTGTTGTAATATGGATATTCTTCCTAAGTGCTAAAAGCTCACCATCCTTATATTATGCATAAAAATAATGCTACTAGGCATCATAAATAATAAAATAATACGGACAAGATTAATCGATAAAAATATTTTATTTGCCTATTGCATTTAAGCAAAACAAATGATATAATATTCCCAAGTAAGGGAGTAGTTGGCACATGTAATGTGTGATTATGCCGTCAATACGAACATTTCCGGTTTTAATCTTAAACAGCGAGACTTATCTGTGTTCTGTGAATGCGGGTAAGTCTTTATTTTTTTATAAGGAGGTTAACATAATGTTAGCACACAGCAAAACGAAAGAAGCGTTACTTGATGAATTTAAAGTAGGTCTAGAAAAAGGTCTCTCCTCACAGGAGATAGCCGCAAGGCAAGCGAAGTATGGACCAAACAAGCTTCGTGAAAAGAAAAAGAAAACAAACTTGCAGCGCTTCTTTGAACAGTTCAAGGATGCAATGATTCTTATTCTGTTAGTAGCCGCGGCAATCTCCTTTGTGGTTGCCTGTGTAGAGAGAAATCCAAGGGAATTCTTTGAGCCTATGCTTATATTACTTATTGTAATTCTCAATGCAGTAATGGGTACTATTCAGGAGAGCAAGGCTGAGAAAGCACTTGACGCTCTTAAGAATATGTCGGCACCTCACGCAAGGGTAATCCGTGATGGTGAAGAAAAGATTATCGATGCTGCTCACCTTGTTCCAGGCGATATCATCCGTTTGGAGGCTGGCGATTTTGTTCCTGCTGATGCAAGGCTTTTGCAAAGTGCAAGCCTTAAGTCAGAGGAGTCTGCCCTTACAGGTGAGTCTGTTCCAAGTGAAAAGTTTGCTAATGCGATTGTTGAAGAAAAGTCCCCTATCGGCGACAGAACAAACATGGTGTTCTCCGGCTGCTCTATCACATACGGTACGGCAACTGCGATTGTTACTGCAACAGGTATGGATACAGAAATGGGTATGATTGCTAACCTTCTTGATAATGAAGAAGAAACCCAAACACCACTTCAGCAAAAACTCACAAGCCTTGGTAAATATCTTGGTTTAATGGCGCTCTTCGCTTGTGCATTGATCTTTGTTATTGGTATTGTAAACGGAATCCCTGCTCTTGAAATATTTATGACAGCTGTTTCCCTTGCGGTTTCAGCTATCCCTGAAGGACTTCCTGCTATTGTAACTATCGTTCTTTCTATCGGTGTTCAGCGAATGGTTAAGAAGAATGCCCTTATTAGGCGACTTCCTGCAGTTGAAACATTGGGTAGCTCATCGGTTATCTGCTCGGATAAGACAGGTACCCTTACCCAGAACCGTATGACCCTTACAAAGGCATATGTTGGTGGCACAGATGATGTTGAGGCAATCACAACAAATTGTAGTGATAAAGTTAAAGACCTTTTGATGCTTGGTTCACTTTGCTGTGATGGAAGCGTCGTATTTAACGGTGATGAAGAACAGCACATTGGCGACCCAACTGAAACAGCTATCGTCCTTGCAGCACATAAAAACGGTATGCCAAAGGATGATATTAATAAGAAGAACCCTCGTCTTGGAGTAATTCCATTTGACTCGGACAGAAAGCTAATGTCCACTATCAATAAGTTTGGCGAAAAGAACATTGTTATTGTAAAGGGTGCCTTTGATGTGATGGCTGACCGTTGCATTGAGGGTGATATTGACAAGGCAAGAAGGATAACTGAAGAGATGAGTGCTGAAGCTCTTCGTGTACTTGCCATAGGCTATAAAGAGATTGATACCATCCCTGATGAGCTAACAAGTGAGAATCTTGAAAACGGACTTATATTCGTTGGGCTTGTTGGTATGATTGACCCACCTAGACCTGAGGCAAAAGAGGCTGTAGCAACTTGTAGAAAGGCAAGTATAAAGCCTGTTATGATTACAGGTGACCATGTTATAACAGCATCTGCAATTGCTAAAGAGCTTGGCATTCTCCTTGAGGGTGACAAAGCCATCACGGGTGCAGAGCTTGATATGATGACAGACACAGAGCTTGACAGAGAGGTTGAACACATCAGTGTATATGCTCGTGTTTCACCTGAAAATAAAATCCGTATTGTTAAAGCTTGGCAGAGAAAAGGCAAGGTCGTTTCTATGACAGGTGACGGTGTAAATGATGCCCCTGCACTTAAGGCGGCTGACATCGGATGTGCAATGGGTATTACAGGTACTGATGTTGCGAAGGGTGCCGCAGATATGACCCTTACTGATGATAACTTTGCTACTATCGTAGATGCAGTACGAGAGGGCAGAGGAATCTATATGAACATCAAAAAGGTTGTAGGCTTCCTCCTTGGTACAAACATTGGTGAGGTTATTACCGTATTTGTAGCGATGCTCTTGTGGCACAAAACCCCACTCCTTTCTATGCAGCTCCTTTTGATTAACCTTGTAACAGACTCCCTCCCTGCAATTGCATTGGGTATGGAGGCTGTTGAGAAGAACATTATGCTGCAAAAGCCAAAGCCAAAGGACGAAGGACTTTTTGCTCATGGATTCGGCATTAGAATCTGTCTTCAGGGTGTATTGTTTGGTCTTATTTCCCTTATCGCTTTCTATGTTGGTGAAAAGCAGACAGGACTTGACCAGGGTGGTCAGACACTCGCATTTATGGTATTGGCACTTTCACAGGTTGTTCAGGCATTCAATATGCGTAGTGAACGCTCGCTGTTTGCAATCGGTTTCTTCTCAAACAGCACTTTAAACAAAGCGGCTCTCTCATCAATCGCAATTGTGTGTATTGTAATGTTCACACCTGTTCGTTCAATTTTTGGCCTTATATCACTTGACACAAACCTGTACCTTATCGGTCTTGCGCTTCTACTTTCTCCACTACTTGTAATGGAGATTTCAAAGGCTGTTGGACTTATAAAGCATCATAAGTAATAAAAAATTAGTAATAGGAACTTGCTATTTTGCAAGTTCCTATTTTATTATGTTGACACATATATATATTTGGTATAGAATAAATTTATAAAAAGATGAGAAACCTTAACTAAAAAAAATTTGATAAAGGAGATGCGACATGATGAAGATAAAATTGATAGTATTTGTGCTAATAGCGGTAATGGGTGTTTCAGTGATGACGGGCTGCATGGGTGGCAAGACAGTTAGCGAGGACACGAGGGAGGGTCAGAAGTCAGCAGAACAGTCATTAGATCAAATACCTCAAACAACCTCAATCAACTTTGAGAAATATGTTGGATTCATCGGATTGGATAAAGAAAGCCTTATAAAGCAAATTGGCGAAGAACCAACGATAATCGACGAGGGTGGGTTGGACTTTGCTAAGCTTGGAATCAGAGCTTGGTTTAAAGACGGACGGGTGAGCCAAATTTTCACTCAAAACACTGATGTCGATTTTAACGGTGCGAAAATAGGCGATTCAATCGAGAGATTCACAGAAGCTTTTGGACCGTCCATTAGTGACCAGAATGGGGATATGCATTTTAAATATAATGACATTTTTCTGTCTGTAAACTATGATACTGATACGAGAAAAACCATTGCGGCATATATCTTGGCAGAAGACTTTTAATTTACAGATAGAACACAATAGGGCCGTCCCCTTGAGCTCCCTTGTGTTCTATCATACCCAAGTGTCACGCGAGATGAGTTCCATGAATAGGCGCAAGTCTTTAGTTCTAATACTATTTTGTGTTGGCATCATGATAAGCACATTATTTATTTGCCGATACAAAATTAATAACCGATTATTAATATGGATAGACAACAGATTAGATTATGAGCGTGCTTTAGATGTTGGTGATGAGTTCAACAAGGTAGCATGGGGAGATTTAACCTTTCAAATTAACTACTATAAATCAGGGAACAAATTAGATTATGTCAGAAAAAATGCGAAAATTCATTTGTTGGACTCTGTTCTAAATTATAAAATTTCAGAAGGTATATTGTACATAGTTTCTAATGATGGCTATGCTATTGTGAATCAAAACAATATAGCAAAGATATATGTTACTTCTAACAATAAATATGTTTTTAATAATGTTATATATTTGGATTCATTTGATGATTTTGAATACAACGAACAAGCAGTATTAAACAAGTTGGACATTTGGTGACGGTGCGATTTTGTCAACTTTTATTGTTCCGAATAAAGCTAAAGGAACTGCGATTATTTTTCGCAGTTCCTTTTTGATTGAATATTTTCGATATGTTGGCTATGCCAACTCGATATTTTTACTTTGCAAAATCGATATGCTCACACTTCGTGTGAGCTCGATATGTTGCTGACGCAACAATTTACCAGTTAACCAATGCATTAGTCCTCTTTATCTTCCTCATTGCAAGGAAGTAGCAGGCAAGCTGCATAATTATTGCTACTGTCCATGAAACAGGATATGATACAAACAAGGCTGTCATTGTTCCATATGCGCTGAACACCGTTGTTACCCATATGATACGAAGGATACATATAGCAAAAACGCTATTGAGTGTTGGCATGAGTGATGCTCCAATGCCTCTTAATACACCAACGATAACTTCGTTTAGCCCACAGAGATAATATGTTGCAAATATAACTGTAAGTCGCGTTATCCCATACTTAATTGCTTCTGGATCATCCGGAATATACAGTTTAAGAAGAGGATTCTTAAACAGCAGGAATAATCCGGCAAGAACTACACCAATCACTATAACAAGACCGGAGCATAGAAGGAGAATCTTTCGAACTCTGTCGAATTTCTTCGCACCTGCGTTCTGTCCTGTAAACGCCATTGCAGTATGATGAAAGCTGTTCATTGCGGTATATACAAAACCCTCAAGATTACCTGATGCTGCACTACCGGCAACTGCTGCCGCACCGAGAGAGTTAACCGATGATTGAATAAGTACATTTGATATGCTAAACAACGCACTTTGTATTCCAGCAGGAAGACCAACCTTAATTATCCTCTTGAACTTATCTGTATGAATCATTATTTTCTTAAGCTCAATCTTATAAATATCATCGGACTTCATAAGGCATCTTAATACGAGAATGGCAGATATTGTTTCAGAAATAACTGTCGCCCATGCTACACCTGCAACCCCCATATGGAAATTAATAACAAAAATCAGATTAACGATGATATTGATAACACCTGCAAGGGAGAGGTAATATAAAGGCCTTTTTGTATCACCCGCTGCACGAAGTATAGCACTACCAAAGTTATAAAACAAAAGAGCAGGCGCACCGATAAAGTATATTCTCATATATGTAACCGCACCGCCAATTACCTCCGGCGGGCACTTCATAAGTGTAAGGGCAGGTTTGGCTGACGCAAAGCCTATAACCCCAACAAGGACCCCAAAAATAATACTTGATGCCACAGCTGTATGTGCAACCTCAGATGCATTTTTCTTATCCTTGGCACCGATGCACAGAGCGATAATTACATTAACACCTGTGGATATACCCATAAAAACATTAACAATAAGATTGATAAGGGAGCTTGTGGAACCTACTGCACCAAGAGCATTTCTACCTGCATACTGCCCTGCTACAATCATATCTGCTGCATTGAAGAAAAGCTGCAAACAGCCTGATAACATAAGAGGAAGTGAAAAGATAATAATCTTCTTAAGCAGAGGACCATTACTCATATCAATATTATACTTACTATTGCTCATAGAAAACAACTCCCTTGTTCCCACAATAAAAGTGTGCTTTTATAAAAAGCACACTTTTAAATAACACACTTAAATACTAATAATCTTTGCAAGACGGGCAAGGTCGGATGGCTCATTATTCTTGATTTCAAGGCCCTCGGTAATATCTATATCATACATATCATTGTTCTTGATACCAATAATTCTGTTAGTCTTACCCTCACGAAGAAGCTCAACAGCTCTTGAACCCATTTTGCTGGCTGTAACACGGTCCTGTGCAGTCGGGCTTCCGCCCCTCTGAAGATATCCCAGAGTATTAAGCTTAGTCTCGATACCAGCTACTTCTTGAATCTTTGTGGCGAGTTCTTCACATCCGCCAACACCCTCAGCAACAACTATAATAAAGTGAGTTTTATTTCTCACTTTGCCAAGGTTGATAGAACGAAGAATGTCCTCTTCAAAATCATATGGGATTTCTGGAACGAGGATAGCCTCTGCACCTGTTGCAATACCTGCCGAAAGGGCGATTGCACCGGAGTTTCTACCCATAACCTGAATAATATTACATCTTTCGTGGCTTGATGTGGTATCTCTAATCTTATCGATTGCCTCCATAGCTGTATTAACAGCAGTATCAAACCCAATAGTATATTCTGTATAGGGAATATCATTATCAATTGTTCCCGGAATACCAATTACAGGCATACCCTGTTCGGCAAGGTCTTTTGCACCCCTAAAGGATCCATCACCACCGATAACTACGATTCCCTCAATGCCAAAATATTTCGCAGTTTTAACTGCTTGTTCCACTACATCTTTTTCCTTGAATTCTGCACTTCTTGCAGTTAAGAGGAATGTACCACCTCGCTGAAGAGTATTTGATACATCTCCTGTTTCCATCTCAAAAATATCACCATAGATAAGGCCTTTGTATCCTCTTCTGATACCCTTAACCTTCATACCGTAATATCTAGCTGTTCTGACAACCGCTCTGACTGCAGCATTCATACCGGGAGCGTCTCCGCCGCTGGTTAATACGCCGATAGTTTTCATATCTCAAAGCACCCTTTCTTACTATTATATTTATTAAAACTCTGAATCAATAATCAATCCCAAAGCCTTTTGCACCTCTGCCGCAGGAACCAAAACCTCATATGCGCCTCCGCCCACAGATTTATTAACATGCTTGATTCTGCTGATTATGCCCACTTGTTCAAGTCTTTGGGCAAGATCTTTTGCATCCTCTTTATTTTGTACAATATGAATTACCGTCCACATAACAGACCTACTCCTTTTTCTTTCTCTTATTCAGGCCATATTACATCAGCTAATACCATTTATTGCTAATCACCATTGTACACCTTTTATGATATGAATGCAACCCCTTTTATTTAAGAATTACTTCGCTGCCCTCACCAAGCATATTACTGATCTGCTTATTCAGGATATCATTATAAGTAACCCAATATTTTTCAGGTGATTTTAGCACTTGCTTATTCTTCTCTCGATACAGAACCGTAGGAATTCCGCCATTGAACACCTGTAGCAATTGCAGAAGCTGATTAAGCTTATCATCTGCTTCCGAAGGAATCTTAATATATAGAGTTTTTGCAGTATCCTCCGGGTTTATTCTCTTAACGCTCTCACAAATAATCTTTGCAGGACCCTTTTCATTCTTATCAACTCTGCCTGTTATCGAAACAATAAGGTCCTGTTGCAGGTCAAGATCATAAGTCTTTAAAGTTTTAGGGAATACAATAACCTCAATATCATCTGACAAATCCTCAAGGATGAATCTTGCCATAAGCGAATTGTTCTTGGTATAAGTTCTTTCGATAGACACGATAAGTCCTGCAAGCTTGATTCTGCTACCGTCAACAACGGTGTCATCATCAGTAACATCTGCAACCTGACTGGATGTACAAGCAAGAAGCGTACTTTCATATTCATCAAGAGGATGACCTGAAGTATAGACGCCAAGATATTCCTTTTCAGATGAAAGGAGCAATGACTTAGGCATCTCATTAAGGTCAGGAAGTGTCGTATCAATTGCCATATGGGCATCACCAAATAATGAAAGCTGTCCTTCAAGATTGGTTCTGCGCTCATTAGATAACTGACCTAAAACCTTGTCAACCAATGTATACAGCTGTGACCTTTTTGCCATTGGGTCAAAAGCTCCACACATAACAAGAGCCTCAACGCCCTTGCGGTTAATATCATATTTAATAAGTCTTGAACAAAAGTCGTGAAATGACTCATATTTGCCATTTTTGTTGCGCTCTTCCACAATGGCATTAACCATATTGTATCCAAGATTCTTAACTGCGTAAAGCCCGAATCTTATATATCCATCCCCTGCAGTAAATTCTCCATTGCTCTCATTAACACTTGGGGGAAGGAGCTTAATGCCCATCTTTTTAAGCCCTGAGATATACTTGGAAACCTTTGATTGAGTTTCAACACAGCTTGACAAAAGTGCTGCCATAAACTGAGCAGGGTAATGGGTCTTTAGATATGCTGTATAGTATGCAACATAAGCATACGCTGCGGCGTGGGATTTGTTAAAAGCATATCTTGAGAAATCCATCATTTCCTCAAAGATTTCATCTGCCACCTTTTCAGGCACTCCTCGTCTGATAGCACCGTCGACCACAATATTGCCATCATCGTCCACGATACCATAGATGAAGTTATGCTTTTCCTTCTTCATAACTTCTTCTTTTTTCTTGGACATAGCTCGCCTTAATAGGTCAGCTCTGCCAAGAGAATATCCACCAAGCTCCTGAACAATCTGCATAACCTGCTCCTGATATACAACACAACCATAGGTCATATTGAGTATTGGCTCAAGTGCAGGATGCTTGTAGGTAACTTTTTGAGGATTTTTCTTATTCTCAAGATATTTTGGGATTGAATCCATTGGACCCGGACGGAAAAGCGAAATACCTGCGATTACATCTTCTAAAGAGTCAGGCTGAAGCTTGATCATAAAGTTCTTCATACCGGCGCTTTCAAGCTGGAAAACGCCATCTGTATCACCTGCTGATATAAGCTTAAAAACATCCTTATCATCATATGGTATATCCGCAATATCTATATCTTCATCAATTTCCTTAAGGGTGTCCTGAATAACAGTAAGGTTGCGAAGCCCCAAAAAGTCCATCTTTAAAAGACCTAATTCTTCTAGGGTAGTCATATTAAACTGGGCAAGAGTTGCACCCTTTGACACCATAAGGGGCACATATTCATCAAGGGAATTTTTAGTTATTACCACTCCCGCCGCATGGGTTGAAGCATTTCGTGGAAATCCCTCAAGAGCCTTCGCAGTATCAATCAGTCGTTTTGCCAAGTCACTTGAATCATACAGCTCTTTGAATGAGCTGCTCTCCTCAAGGGCAGTATCCAATGTAACCTTAAGACCACCCGGAATCTGCTTTGCAATATAGTCAACCTCATTGTAGGGGATATTCATTACTCGTCCTACATCACGGATTACAGCCTTTGCCGCCATTGTATCGAAGGTAACAATCTGTGATACACATTCCTTGCCATACTGACGAACAACATAGTCTATGACCTCCTGCCTTCTTCTTGGGCAGAAGTCAATATCGATATCAGGCATTGTAACACGCTCTGGGTTCAAAAATCTCTCGAAAATAAGTCCATATTTTATAGGCTCGATATCTGTAATTGCAAGGCAGTATGAAACAACACTTCCTGCGGCGCTACCTCTACCCGGCCCTACTGCAATACCATTGGTCTTGGCATAGTGGATAAAGTCCCACACAATAAGGAAATAGTCCACATAGCCCATTTTATTAATAACGGACAGCTCATATTCGACCATAGGCATAATCTCATCTGCCTTGGCCCCATATCGATTATGGCATCCCTCAACGCAAAGCTTATGAAGATAGTCATACGCCTCTACACCCTCAGGAGTTTTGAACTCAGGGAGATGGAGATGTCCAAACTCAATATCTACATTGCACCTTTCGGCAATCTCTGCTGTATTAGTGATTACATCAGGAAACTCACTGAAGAGAGCGTCCATCTCTTGTTCTGACTTTAGGTAGTATTCGCTACCCTCAAACTTCATTCTATCCTTGTCCTCAAGGATTTTGCCTGTCTGTATACATAGCAAAACATCCTGATAAAAAGCATCTTCTTTTTCAGAATAGTGTACATCGTTGGTAGCAACAAGCTTAAGTCCATATTCCTTGGCATACTCCAGAAGTTTAAAACTTGCTTTTGTTTCGTCAGGAATACCGTGATTTTGTACTTCTAAATAAAAATTTTCCTTACCGAAAATATCTATATATTCTTCAATAAGCTTACGGGTTTTACTCTCTATTCCATCAATAATCGAAGCTGGAATCTCACCTGCTATACAAGCAGAAAGTCCAATAAGCCCCTTGCTGTGTTTACGAAGTAGCTCCTTGTCAATTCGTGGTTTGGAGTAGAATCCGTCAACCCAACCAGCCGAAACAAGCTTCATAAGATTGTGATAACCCTCATTGTCCTTTGCAAGGAGTATGAGGTGATAACTTCTGCGGTCATACTCGCTGGATTTATCAAAACGAGAACGAGCAGCTACATAAACCTCGCAACCTATAATAGGCTTGATGCCGGCTTTTTTTGCTTTCTTATAAAAATCAATGACACCGTACATAACACCGTGGTCTGTAATAGCAAGAGCTGTCTGTCCCAATTCCTTGGCACGAGAAACTAGACGGTCAATTGTCCCTGCACCGTCTAAAAGGCTATATACAGAGTGGGTGTGTAAATGTACAAATGCCATTTTGATTAACTTCCTTTATTCATTATTATAGCATACCAAGTTTGGATTTTATTTAAGCATTTGCCCCAACTTTTCTTTTACATCCTTTTTAATAGAATTGTCATAGTTATACATATGGGTACAATATGCTCTGAACAGTTCATCTGTTTCAACAAGCTTTCTGAAAGTTATAACTCCGTATTCATCTATTTTTTCTGGAGAGAAAGTTGTAGTCGTCAAGGAATTAGCTAATACTTTAACAGCTTCATATGATGCACCTGTAAAATATGCCCCTATAGTAGCTCCATACAGCATGATATCATTTCCTATATCATCTGTTACTGCTACCATTGTTACGGTAGGTGGATTGTTATTTTTAATGGTTTCCATATATGATGCTGCGGTGTTATCCAATAACCTTAAGGTTTCCGTTCCACCTTTTCCAAACTCGTTTTCAAATTGTGCGATTGCTTCTTCTGATATATATGGATTTTTAGCCATGATCTCAACTAACCCTGCAAAGATTATTGGATATGTTATGAGGTTGTTTTTTTCAGCATATAACACTGCGTCAATAACTCTATCCGGATTAGGATCTTTTGAATAATAACTTATATAATCTAATAATTCATCTGTTGATTTGAATTCATTTTTATTATAACGATACTCCGAAAAATTAACTGTGAAATCATCTGTCCTTGTCTGATTTCCAATTATATCTTTAGATTCTATAGTAAATTCATATACTCCAAGTGGATCATTTTCATCAATCGTATATTCTATATCTAGCATTGACTTAATGATTTGATTTGGCATAGTTTTTCCATCAATAGCGACTATATCTTTAGCAACAGATTCTTTACCATCTGGTTTTTTTATTGTGGTAGAGTATAGTACTTTTGCATATCCGTCTTCATTAATCTTAAAATTAGCATAGAGCGTACTTATAATAATCGTTTGGTTTCTGTACGCACTATCCACAAGCTTTACATATGGGATATATTCTGTGCCTACTGTTCTGTTCCATATATCATCAAATCCATAAGTAATAGTTGCACCAACATTACACACAAAGTCCTTCTGTTTGTTTAAATCAATCGCTGTAAGAGGGTTTTCTTCCTTATATTTTATTATTACAGTTTTTGTGGAATCGTCCCACTCTACTTGTGCTTTCAAACTTTCTGCAACTGCTCTGGCTGGAACCAAGGTTCTGCCATCAATCAATTTCGGTGAAACATCTAATAGGATATTGTCACCATTTACTTTGATGTTTAGGTTTTCAATTTGCATTGTTATTGTTGTTTCTTGCTTTGTAGCAATAATAGTTTGAGTACTTTCTTCCCACTCAACATTTGCTCCCATTGCTTCAAAAATTTTTCGCATGGGCACCATAGTTCTTCCATTTATTAATTGCGGAGGAACATCAAACTGGAGTTCTGTTCCATTTAGTTCAACTCTAACTGTGCCATCCTCTGCAAACACAGGTGTAGCGGTTGACAACAGTAATACCATTGTTAAAACAATACAAATAATCTTTTTCATTTCAATTCCTCCTTTTTTAATACTCTCGATTATCCTCATTTTGTTCAAGAGTTTTAGCAATTTCAATAATCTTTTTAAGCTTTCTGCTTACTGCTGACTTGGTAATTGGTGGGTCGAGCATCCCTCCAAGCTCGCTCATGGTTGCTTCCATATTTTCGAGCCGTGTCCATGCAATAGGCTCCAGATCAGGAGGGAGAAAGTCTATACCTATAGTTGTATTTATCTTATCAAGGGCTTTTTTGTGTTCGCTAGCAGCAGCTGCAGTCTTGTCCATATTGGCAAGCTCGCAATTCTGACGACGATTAACATTGTTTCGCACCTCGTTGTTGATTTTCACCTCAACGAATTTAAGAGTTGTCCTATTCGCACCAATAAGGGCTAGCATGTCTTGAATCTTCTCACTACCCTTTATATAAAAAACATGGTAGCCATTGCGCTCCATGTTCTTTGCCTTGATGCCAAACCTCATAAGAAGTCTTAAAAACTCATCCCTTATAGTAAGATGCTTTGTAGAGATCTCCATATGATAGGATTTGGTAGGGTCAGTAACCGACCCACCACCAAGAAATGCACCTCTTATAAACGCGCGTTTGCAGCAATCTCTTTTGAGTATATCATAATTAAAATGAACAGCTATTGTGTCCATTCCTATATCTTCAAGCATTTCTTTGGAATTAGAAATCTCTATTCCAAACAAAGTGGCCCTCATTCTCTCACTTGCAACAACCTCTACCTTTGCCTTATACAGGTCGCCAACAAGTCCCACAAGCAGGTCCTTAACTCTTATATTTTCCGTGGAGAACTTTACAACATCGCCGCTTTTTGAGCCGGCAATGGCAAGCATCCCTGCTACAAGAGCTTTTTTGCAATGCTTATCTTCGGTAGGTATTGCACATACCTCAGTTTTTGTATTGTAAGCAAAAGACATATGCATCCCCCTTTTTTCTTCAACAGTTACTTATCTTTTACTCTTGCATATGCTTATAAGAAGCTTCGCAAGTTTTTCTGTATCGTGGTGAGCAAGAGGATCTTCAGGATTAATCAAATCCGCTTCCAGTATCTGAACCTGTGTATCCTTGAATTTATCTCTATCTACCTTTACAGGAACAGAGCCTTCCTTGCTATATTTATCTCGCTTTGCATCATCTATGCTTGTGGAGTTAACCACACAATAATCAACAATAGTATTGTATGAATGATCAATAATCGCTTTGTAATGGTCATAGGCTGTG
>JAQVYH010000051.1 GCA_029004515.1 Eubacteriales bacterium
TAATTCAACATTCTTAAGAGTGTTTAAAACTCTTATTGTGATATCCTCAAGATTGCCAATTGGAGTTGCACATAAATATAACACCCATCAATACCTCCCATAAATTTCATTAATCTGCTGAGTATATGTTCCGTCATCGTTATACACAATTATTGGGTTGTCCCATAATAATCCACTTTTACCGCCCTTTACACCCTCAACAAGTATCATAACAGGTGGTTGATTAATTCTAGAACACACAGGACATATCCTTTTAGGTTCTATATTGCTAGCCCGCATATCAGTTAATATGTCAACTAATCTTTCAGGACGATGTATAATCGCAAGCTTACCACCATACTTCAATGCCCATGCAGCAGAAGTAGTTACCTTTGTTACATCACATAAAATCTCATGTCTTGCAATTGCAGTGCTATCTAATTCGGTTATTCCTCCAGACTTCGGTGAGAAATAAGGTGGATTGCAAAGTACAACATCAAATTTTTCTCTTGGAACTATAGTTTTATCTCCAATATCCGTGCATACAACCTGGATATTATATGATAATTTATTATACTCGATCGTTCTTTGCGCCATTTCACAATACTGCTCTTGCACTTCAAATTGAATTGCACCTTTTGCTCCTCTTTTGCCGACTACAAGGATTGATATAACACCACTTCCGCTGCAAAAGTCAGCCACAAAATCGCCTCTTTTGATATTAGGGTAATTAGCAAGAAGTATCGCATCTATCCCAAATCGGAAACCATTTTCTTTTTGTATTATGTATAAATCATTAACCTGTAGGTCGTCTAAGGTTTCATTATCTTTTATTAAGTCACACATATTAATCCCTCGAATTAGTTTTGATATATCATACCATAAGTAAAAATGTTTGCTCGCAAGGACATTTTTGCGCAGCTGCCAATGTTCTTAAAGGGTAAACTTGTTTAAATTGCGTTAGCAATCAAGGTCGCTTTGCGACATTGCCCTTTAAGGTTATTATAACATATAATGATAAATAAATCCACTATAAAAAAACAGACTTCATATTGAAATCTGTTCACTAAATGACAAGAATGTTGTTTAGTGCCCTTCATATATAAGGAAATCAACTATTATCACTAATTATTTTCTTCCACTCTTCTATTAAACGCTCTTGTGACCATGCGGCATTCGCTGGTGATGTTGAGGGCAGACAAACTGCCTTGTATCCGATTTGCTCCTGGATATGTCTGATATAATACTTTTCAGCTGTTTTGCCGTTAACAAAAATACGCTTTACTCTGGAAGTTTCAAGTATAGGTCTCAAATCATTGGCAATGACATTTTTTATGCTTGTATCAGCACTCCCAGATATATCACATTCACCAATAACATCCCAAAGTGCAATTCTGTTATTAAGCAAGAATTTGCGTTTTTCATCAATAGTGTTAGGCACATCACTGTCACATACTGCAGCAATAACTCTCCAAAATCTGTTTTGCGGATGTCCATAAAAGAACCCTTGCTCCCTAGACTTTACTGACGGAAAGCTACCTAATATCAGGATTTCAGAATCTTTATCATATAAAGGCTCTATTGGATGTTTAATCATAGTTTTTCTCATTGTATAAAATCCTTTATTAATATTAATATCTATATCTATTATTATATCATAAAACTAAAAAATGTATAGTAAATCAATGGGAAAAAATATAAAGATAAAAAATGTGACTATTTGGGACACAAGCATACACCTTCATCGCTCGTTCTGCCCCTTTCAATGCATGAGTTCGAATATCGTTTTCAAACAAAAAGTTTTTTTCTCTTGTAAAATGAGTAAAAATGTGGTATTATACAGTTTAAGAGTTATTTGTAATGGAATTAAAGTAGAAATATAGCATTTTATTAACAACAAAAATTCGGCATCTATATATAGTACATTAGTTTATAACCCTAATATAATAAACAGAAAGCGAGATTTATGGATAATCTGATTTTCAGCACGTTACCAATTTCAAAAGAAACACTGCAAGGAATAGAAAAAATGGGCTTTGAGGAGGCAACTCCGATTCAAAGTCAGGCAATACCAGCTATGTTAAATGGCAAAGATGTAATTGCTCAAGCCCCAACTGGAACAGGAAAAACCTGTGCCTTTGGTATACCTATGATAGAATCACTTGACTCATCGGTAGAAACAATTCAAGGTGTTGTACTTTGTCCTACAAGAGAATTAGCAATTCAAACTACAGCAGAATTGCAGAAAATTGCAATATGCAAAAGAGGCGTAAAAATTGTACCTATATATGGCGGGCAGCAAATTGACCGTCAAATTATGGCATTAAAGAAGCGCCCATCTATTTTAGTTGCTACTCCTGGACGATTAATGGATCACTTAAGAAGAAAAACTGTTAAGCTTGAGAATTTAAAGATGCTTGTCTTAGATGAAGCAGATGAAATGCTTAACATGGGATTTAGAGAAGACTTGGATGTGATTTTGCAAACAGTTTCTAGCGATAGACAGACTGTATTGTTCTCTGCAACAATGCCACCTGCTATTTTAGAAATTGCAAATAAATATCAAAAAGAAGATGTTGAGACTATAAAGGTGGCACGAAAAGAGCTTACTGTTCCTACTGTAGCGCAGTATTATCTTGAAGTTAGAGCACCAAAAAGAATTGATGTTTTATGTAGGTTAATAGATTGTAACAACTTTAAACTTTCTATTGTTTTTTGCAATACAAAAAGAAGAGTTGAGGAAGTTACAAATGAATTATCAATGCGTGGTTATGCGGCACAATCTCTTCACGGCGATATGAAACAAAGAGAACGTGACAGGGTAATGAATCAATTTAGAAAAGGTGTAGTTGATATCTTAGTTGCAACTGATGTGGCAGCTAGAGGTATTGATATTGATGATATAGATGCTGTTTTTAATCTGGAAATACCAACAGATGAAGAATACTATGTTCATAGAATAGGCAGAACCGGCAGAGCAAAAAGGGAAGGAATTGCATATTCCTTTGTAAGTGGCCGTGAGATGTTCAAGCTTAAAGATATTATGCGATACACAAAAGCAAATATTACCTTAATGAAAACTCCTAGAATCGAAGATGTAGTAAATGTTCGTGTTGAAAGCATGTTTAAATCAATTGACGAAACAATTTCATCAGGCGATCTTGAATCTTACGCAGGACATATTGAGGCATATCTAAATAATGACGAGCACGAATATACAACAATAGATATTGCTGCTGCTATGCTTAAGCTCCTTACAGATGGTAAAGAATCACAAGAGGAGAAAACTGAGTCAATACAGAGCAATAACTCATGGGAGAAAAAAGAAGGTCGCAAACCTAGAGCTAGTGCAACTAGAGCAAAAAAGGGAATGTCTACATTATTTCTAAATGTTGGCGCTATGGACAAAGCTCATACAAAAAATATTACTAGTTTATTTAAGTCAGTAGGATTAGAGCCTGACCAAATTGGAAGAATAGATGTTAAGGATAAATTCTCTTTTGCTGATGTTTCGGAAGACTGCACTGACAAAATCATTTTATCATTAAATGATACTGCCTACGGTAGCGGTAAAAGAAAATTAGTTATCGAAAAGACTAATAAATCCAAAGATGATAAATCTAAACCAAGAAGAAGAAAAAGCTTTAAACATTAATTAGTTCAATAAATACACCTGCAAAAATTAAATGCAGGTGTATTTTTTTATAGTTTTTGTGGTTTTTAGCGTAAAATAAATGTCCCACTGACCTTCCGACGTGTATTCGCCTAAATCTACTGCATAAACACAAGCAGTTCCCAACATCCCGCAATCAATACAGAAGCTAGGCAAAGAGTTAGGAATCAGTGTGACCACTTTCTCATTTTGTTCACCAATTCATTATAAACTTGATTTCCAAAGTCCGTGGATATTGCAGTAAGCAAAGGCGCTTTCAAGTGTGTCATCGTCTGTTAAGGCAAACTCAACATATGGCTTATCACCTGGCTCAAGCTCTTTACGCTGACCACCCTTTTTTGTATCAATATATACCCACATGATATAATGTTCCTGCGTCATAGGGTGTGGCGTTGAACCGATTTCGACGATTACCTTATTCCCATCAACCTTAATAACAGGAAGATGCTTTTCAACAGCAGCATCTATTGTGTTGGGAACTAATTCGGTCATTTCTTCTCCGCAACATACCAAAGGGACACCTGAATTATTAATAAGTCCAATTATGTTGCCACATTGCTTACAAATGTAAAACTTTTTCTCTTTGCTTTTCATACAAAACATCTCCTTTTAAATTAAAATTAGTTTATTATAAATCTATTATTACTTTTTTATCTCATAAATATCAATTAATATTTACCGATTAATACACAAAAAGCCCAGCCAAGTATTATATTTAATACTAAGCAGAGCTTTATATTTTCGATTTTTTTATTTGTACATAGTCCAGCAGAGACATCACTGTAAGAGCCCAATATGGTCTCCTCCCCCTTTTGATTGCTAAACAAACATAAACATCATAGTATGCAATAATATATACCAAATAGAAGTTCTATATCACAAACGAACAAAGGGCTTGAAACTGTAATCATCAAATGCAATTCTTACTTACAATATTTGTCCTCAGTGTACCATTCTATTTTTGATTTGTCAAGGCCACTATCATTTGATCACATAACCTATGTGCATTGCTTATTCCACCAAAGTAATTGTATTCTAAGGAATATTACTTTCACTTACAAATAAATAGTGACAAATATGTCAACTTGTGGTAAAATAATACAAATGGGGGCATGCCTATTAATTGCCGACGAATAATCTTATTATATGAGAAGCCACAACATTTCATAGAAGCGGCTTACTACTTAATACAATAGGAATTGAGCAACATTTCCAAATTTGATAAATTTTTGTTAATAAATATAACAAATTTTGGAAATATTATTGACATCGTCATTTACATATTGTAAAGTGATGTATAAGAAATTTCAGTCGGCTAGCACATAGCAGAACTGAAACCCATTTAAAATCTTTATTATAAAGGAGAGAGAAAAAATGAAAAAAACTTTTATCATGGTGCTTTGTTTAATGCTTTCAGTTGCTCTTTTAGCTGGATGTAGTGGTACTGCACCAAAGACAACAGATTCTGATACTATTAAAATTGGTATTAACTATGAATTATCAGGCGATGTTGCTACATATGGACAAAGTTCGGTTGAAGGAATTGAACTTGCTGTTGAACAATTAAATGCTGCAGGCGGAATTGACGGTAAGAAAATCCAGCTTGTTAAGTATGACAACAAGTCAGAGCCATCAGAGGCTACTGCCCTTGGAAAAAAACTTATGACTCAAGATAAAGTTGTCGCTATCTTAGGACCTGCTACTTCTGGTTCTTTTAAAGCTACAATTCCGGATGCTATGAAAAATAAAATTCCAATCGCATCAGGTTCAGCAACTGCTGATGATGTTACAGTAAACAAAAACGGCGATGTAAACAACTATGCATTCCGTATCTGCTTCTCAGATTCATACCAAGGTACAGCAATGGCAAAATTCGCTGTAACTAAGTTTAAAGCAAAAAAAGCTGTTGTTATCATGGACTCATCAAGTGACTATGGTAAAGGTCTTGCTGAAAACTTTGTGAAAACTTTTGAGGCTGACGGCGGCGAAATCGTTGCCAAAGAGTCATATGTTTCTAAAGATACAGACTTTAACGCTATTTTAACAAACATCAAAACTAAAAAGTTCGATGTAATCTTTATACCGGGCTACTATAACGAAGCAGGTCTTATCATTAAACAAGCTCGTGGTCAAGGCATCAAAGCTCCAATCCTTGGCGCTGATGGTTTCGATTCTCCAACTCTTTTAGAGCTTGCCGGCGCTGATGCTCTTAATGACATCTACTTCTCGAACCATTATTCCTCACTTGACAAGGATGAACTTGTTCAAAATTTCATTGCAGACTTCAAAGCTAAATACAACAGAGAGCCAGACGCTTTCAACGCTTTAGGTTATGACCTTGCGAAATTCGTAGTTGAAGGTATTGGTCGTGCAGAAGCATTAGACGGCGAATCAGTTCAAAAATCACTTGCTTCAACTAAAGGCTTCAAAGGCGTTACAGGTTCCTTCGATGTTGATAAAAACAACAATCCTGTAAAGGCTATCGTTGTTGTAGGCCTTGAAAATGGCGTTCCTGCAACAAGTGAAAAGCTTGCAAGCAACTAATTATAATATCGTAATAATTTGACGCATAAGCGGGACAAATAATAATTTGCCCCGCTTATACTGTTCTTTTTTATCTATGATAATTCAATATCATCTTCCTTGTGCACAACTTGTTTGTTCACATTTTATTTAAAAATCAGTTTATCTACATTATAATATATTCTCCCGCAGAGTTTTCAGGGATTGAAAGAAGGGGAAATTTTTGGAACAATTTATACAACAGGTTATAAACGGAATCTCGCTAGGCAGTATTTATGCCTTAGTTGCCTTAGGGTATACTATGGTCTATGGCATCATTAAGCTTATTAACTTTGCACACTGTGATGTTTATATGATCGGTGCTTATATCGGTTATTATTGTATGAAATATTTAGGTCTTGGAGTGTTTCCCTCGATTGTTATAGCTATGGCAGTTTGTACTGTTATTGGTGTGCTTATCGAGAAAATTGCGTACAAGCCACTTAGAAATTCACCAAGAATTACAGTTTTGATTACTGCTATCGGTGTTTCACTATTTTTAGAATATTTAACTATGTTTTTTGTTAAAGCGAATGCACGAGCATATCCTGATATCAAAGGTGTCTTTGCTGACACAATTCATTTTGGAAATATAGTTATATCTATGAAACAGGTGCTTATTGTTGTAATTTCCATAGTTCTTATGATACTTCTTCAGATTATTGTTAAGAAAACTCGTATTGGTAAGGCTATGCGAGCTGTATCATTGGATAAAGATGCTGCGGAGCTTATGGGCATTAATATTAATAACACCATTTCATTTACTTTTGCCATTGGCTCGGCTTTGGCTGGTGCCGCTGGTGTTTTGGTTGGAATTTATTATAACTCTATCAACCCTCTTATGGGAGTTTTGCCTGGTCTTAAAGCCTTCGTTGCGGCAGTTTTCGGTGGCATAGGGCTTATCCCGGGTGCGTTCATTGGGGGCAATTTTATCGGTGTGATTGAAACTTTTGTTTCAGGCTATGGATATTCTATGTATAGAGATGCTGTAGTATTTGCTTTGCTAATACTAATTCTTATAGTTAAGCCTACCGGTCTGCTTGGCAAAAATACGAGAGAGAAGGTGTAAGGGATGAAAAAATTATTTGAGGCACGTGGCATGAAAAAAATATTTCTACTTATACTGACTTACGGTATTGTTCAGCTTTTGATTTCAACTAACATTATTAACTATTATCTACAAGATTACCTTGCACAAATTTGTATTAATATAATTCTGGCATTGGGCCTTAATCTTGTTACAGGCTTCACAGGACAATTTTCCCTTGGACATGCTGGGTTTATGTCTATCGGTGCATATACTTGTGCTATTATAAACATGAACATGAATTCAACTGCGGGATTTCTTGTCGGACTTTTTGCAGGTGCCGTGCTTGCCGCTACGGTGGGCATAGTCGTCGGTTTGCCAACCCTTCGGTTAAAGGGTGATTACCTTGCTATTGCAACACTTGGCATGGCTGAAATCATCCGTATTGTTTTTCTGAATTTGAAAATAACTAATGGTGCCGCTGGTCTTAGTCAGATTCCTCAGTTTGTTAACTGGAATTGGCTATTTATCTTTACTATGGGCACTCTTATTGTCATATCAAACTTTTTAAAGTCATCCCACGGGCGGGCGTGCATATCTATCCGTGAGGACGAAATAGCTGCTGAGGCAATGGGCATTAACACGATAAAATATAAGGTTATTTCATTCGTTATAGGTGCATTTTTTGCAGGTATTGCAGGTGCCCTGTATTCTTCATACTTTTATTTTATCAAACCTGACATCGGTGGCTTCTCAAAGTCGATTGATATTTTGGTTATAGTTGTGCTAGGCGGTATGGGAAGCCTTTCAGGATCAATTTTATCATCAATCCTTTTGGCAGTAATCAGTGTTTTCTTATCACGATTCCCAGAAATAAGAATGATTATTTATTCATTAATACTTGTGTGCATTATGATTTTCCGTCCACAAGGACTTATGGGTTCAAAGGAGCTTTCGCTTAATATATTCAAAAATGCAAGTAAAAAGCTAGTAAATTTATTCAGCGTCAAGAAAGGAAGGGTTTAGGGTATGTCAATTTTAAACGTAAGCAAGCTTACTAAATCCTTTGGTGGCTTGACTGCTGTTTCAAATGTTAATCTTGAAATTAATGAGGGTGAACTGGTCGGTCTGATCGGTCCTAACGGAGCAGGGAAGACAACGCTTTTTAACCTTTTAACTGGTGTCTATGTTCCTTCATCCGGCTCTATTGTTTTCACAAGGGATGACAAGCAGCAATCTATTTCAGGCTTGAAGCCATATACTATATGTCACAAGGGTATTGCAAGAACCTTTCAAAACATTCGTCTTTTTAAAGATCTTAGTGTTTTGGATAATGTTAGAATTGCTATGAATAAGAATGTTAATTATAATATTTTTGATGGTTTTTTCCATACTAAAGCCTATAGGAGAGAAGAAAAGAGGCTTATTGAGGAAAGTATGGAGCTATTAAAAATTTTAAAGCTTGAACATAAGAAAGATGAATTAGCATCAAACCTTCCATATGGCGAACAGCGTCATCTTGAAATAGCTCGTGCATTAGCAACTGACCCTACTCTACTTCTTTTGGATGAACCTGCCGCAGGTATGAATCCTGCCGAAACTGCTCAGCTAACTGAACTGATTGGTTGGATTCGTGAAAAGTTTAAGCTTACTATTTTGCTTATCGAACATGATATGTCACTTGTTATGAAAATTTGTGAGCGAATCTATGTTCTTGATTACGGGAAAATTATCGCTAATGGTACTCCGGATCAGATTAAGTCAGATAAGCGCGTTATAGAAGCGTATTTAGGGGAGGATGTTAGCAATGCTTGAAGTTAAGGATATTAATGTTCATTTTGGTGTAATTCATGCACTCAAAGGCATTTCTCTTAAGGTAAATGATGGTGAGATTGTAACACTTATTGGTGCAAACGGTGCAGGAAAGACCACAACACTTCGTACTATTTCAGGGCTCAAAAAGGTTACCTCAGGCTCTGTTATACACGACGGAGTAGATATTACTAATCTTTCCGCACAGGATCGTGTTAAACGCGGTATCATCCAAGTTCCAGAAGGCAGACGTGTGTTTCCTACTATGACCGTTTTGGAAAACCTTGAGCTTGGTGCGTATCTGCGTCGTGACAAGGCGGGAATAAATAATGATCTTAAAATGGTATATGAACGATTCCCCATCTTGTCTGACCGTAAGAAGCAGATGGCGGGAACTCTCTCGGGTGGTGAGCAGCAGATGCTTGCTATGGGTCGAGCACTTATGTCAAGACCCAAAATTCTATTTCTCGATGAGCCTTCAATGGGTCTTGCACCTCTTTTGGTACAAGAAATATTTAGCATTATAAAAGACATAAACAAAACAGGAACCACAATTTTTCTTGTTGAGCAAAACGCCGCAATGGCACTTCAGATTGCACATCAGGCGTATGTTATGGAAACCGGCACTATTGTTCTATCTGGCACAGGTAAAGAATTAATGCAAAGCGATGGTATTAAAAAAGCTTATTTAGGAGGTTGATAGTATGTTTGTTAAAAACAAGATGGTTTCTAATCCCTTTACTATTTCACCCGACCAAACTATCCCTGATGCACATGAAATTATGGTGAAAAACGAGGTTAAGCGTTTGCCTGTTATGAAAAATGGCAAGCTTGTAGGTGTAGTGTCTAAAGATGATATCGAGCGCTATTCTCCCACCAAAGCAACTTCTCTTAGTGTTGGAGAAATAACCTATTTGCTTTCAAAGACTAAGATTAGTTCTGTTATGACAAAGGAAATACACTCGATTTCGCCTGATGCTCTATTAGAAGAAGCTGTGGTGCTTATGAGAACAAACGACGTCAGCTTTTTGCCTGTTGTTGAAGGGGACAAGCTCGTGGGTATTATTACAGCCAGTGCTATTTTTGATGCATTTATTGAGCTTTCAGGCTTCAAAGCACACGGCACAAGGCTTACTATTGAGTCAAATGATGTTCCCGGTATGATGTCTAAACTGACATCTATAATTGCAGAATTTGATGCCAACATTACTAATGTGGCAGTTTACGGAGGAACTCAAGGAAAAAGTACGATTGTTATAGGAATTAACTCCCTTAACACCGTTGAAATTGAAAAATCGATTGAAAAAGAGGGCTTTGTTATTCTCTATAAACTGCAGAATAAATAGTTGATGTAAATTGTAATAGCATAGTCTAAGGAAATAAGAGCAATGTAAGTTAATAGGCCGCCCCCTCCCTTAAATATTGAAGGGCAGGGGGTGTTTGTTTAAGGTTTATTCAGGCAAAAAGATTGAAAGTCACTGCGTAAGTCTTACACCGTGATTTTTAAAATGCTAATAAGCAACTCATTACCTCGTCCCTCAAACGTCGATATGATTTTGCGGAAGGTCATAGATTAATTTTTCTAATAGAAAAAATCTTATTTTTACAGATGCAAACATAATTGACTTGTTATGTAAATTATGATATAGTAATAAAATATATTCAGTAAGAATGGGTTTATTAGATATAATCTGAATCTATAATATCAATAAAAGTTCCACTTCATTGGTGAATAAAGTTAGATTTCATATAGGCTGTACTGGTCGCTACGGACGGTACAGTTAAGATTAGGAGGTTTGCGTATTGACTAATTTATTGTATGCGGAAATCAATATAGTTGGAGCTGTTCTTCTATTGCTTCTGTTAAATAATATGAACAAAAGCGGTTCTAGAGACATACCCACTGACCAGAAAATATTCAACGCATGCTTGTTAATGAATATTCTTATTTTTCTGTTTGATACAGGTATGTGGCTAACGGACGGAAACCCATATCCGATGTTGAGAACAGTTAATTATGTCATGACAACATTATATTATATTTCTAATCCATTGATTTGCTTTTTATGGCTGTTGTATACTGATTATAAGATTTATGAAAGCAGATCCGGTCTGCTAAAGCGTGCCCGCTTTTATGCAATTCCTGTTGTAGTAAACTCGGTATTGAGTTTGGCTAGCCCATTTACAGAATGGCTTTTTATAATTGATAAGGGGAACCATTATATGAGGGGGCCTTTGTTCCCTGTAATGGCATTAGCGTCTTTAATCTATTTAGCGGTTTCATTTGTCATTTCATTAGTCGATGTACATAGAAACAGTTGGGCAGAAAACGAAAGAGTATACATGCACTTGGTAATTTTCCCGATTGGTGTAATAGTAGCCTCAATCATACAAATTATGTTTTTTGGTATTTCTATTATATGGGTGACAACTATGCTTGCATTAGCAAGCATATATATCAATATCCAAAATGGAGAGATATCAACCGATCATTTAACTGGTCTATATAATCGACGTCGCCTTAAGCAGCACATAAATAGAAAAATCAAATTGAATAACGAGAATAATTTGCTGTTTGCCATCATGCTAGACTTGGATGACTTTAAATGCATTAATGATCAACTTGGGCATCTTATGGGAGATGATGCTCTCGTTAAGATGGCGAGTATACTCCGACAGGCTCGCAAGGGCAGTGATGATTTTATCGCAAGGATAGGTGGCGATGAATTTCTCATCGTGGGAGAACGGGTTGATCCCATTGAGATCAACCAGCTAATAGAAAAAATAAATTCAATTGCTTTAACCTATAACCAAAACCATCAATTGAAATATACCTTGATGCCAAGCATGGGGTATTCTGTTTTCGCTAAGGGCGATACTTTGGATTCATTTTTAGCCGCTGCGGACAAAGAAATGTACCGCAATAAACAGGAACGTAAGCTTAAGCGTAGTGAATACAATTATATTGATGAGTTATCAGAGTATGTGTAAGCACTAACTATAGACAAATACATTATAAGCCTGCAATCGATGGGATTCCCCATTGAATTGCAGGCTCTTTATTTAAGTTTAATTAGATTAATTATAATTAGCGTTCCAGAAATTAATTACAATTGGAAATCCTATAACTGACTATGTATTTGAAGATTTCGTAGTATTCCAAGTGTGATTAATCAACAATAGAGAATATTTACCCTCTTCCTCCTTGATTGTTAACATCATTAATATTGCTTCTAGATTATATGTTATTATAACCTTTTCCGATGCTTCCTCCATTCTTTTCATATAAGTCTTTTTCTGTAACTTTTGATACACTTTGCCGGGTCTTATTATAATGAGCGCAGAGTGCTTCATCATATAATTCAATAATTTAATTTTGGATAGTGACAAATTTTTGATGTTGTTGTATAATAAACATAATTCAAGTCGAAATTTCAGATAATATGAGGGTTCTTATAAGTGCGGGTTACTTCAAAGGTATCTACGTGTGAAAGCGGAAATACTAACCTGTAGGACAGCCGTCGCCTTCATTTTGCGTTGAAAAGGAGAAAAAACCTGGTCGAATTAATCAAGTCGATCTATAACAAAGGAGGTGTCATATGCAACCAACATTAATGGCATTAATAAACAATGTCGCTCTATTATTAGTTTTGTCCGTAATATATCAACTAACCAGCCTTATAAACACAAGATATACTCGATTGAAGCAAATAGTAAACGGGCTTTTAATCGCTTTGATATGTATCGCCATCATGTCGATGCCTTTCAAGCCTTATAAGGGCGTAATATTTGATACACGGTCTATTCTGATTAGTGTTACGGCATTAGTATTTGGACTGATTCCTACAATAATAACAATGGTTGCTGCTATCGTATTTAGAATTCTCCAAGGTGGCGCTGGTGTATTGATGGGTGTTGCAGTTATTATATCCAGTGCTATTATTGGCTTAATATGGCGTTTTCGGATACATTCCATATCCACTAAGCTGCGATGGTTAAATGTTTATATTATGAGCGTTTTGGTTCATGTCACCATGATTGCTTGTATGACCCTTTTACCCTATCCTGTTAGTAAAACAGTTATCCGAGAAATCTCCTTGCCGGTACTTTTGATATATCCGATTGCATCAGTATTACTTTATCTTCTTCTATCCCAACAGCAGGAATTTATGCGAGTGCGAGACCAACTTAAGCAGTCAGAAGAGCGCTTTCGATTGTTGTTTGATAAGGCCCCACTTGGATATCAATCTTTGGACATTGATGGGACTATTGTCGATGTTAATCAACAGTGGCTTGATACATCCGGGTTCTCAAGGGACGAAGTTATAGGAAAGTGGTTTGGAGATTTGCTTCATCCGACGCATAAGGAAGAATTTCTTGATAAGTTTTCGCAATTAGAAAAAAAGGGACAGATTCACTGCGAGTTTGAAATGCTACATAAGAGCGGGGAATCTCTATTTATTGCAGTTGATGGTAATATCGTTTATGGGCCTAACGGAGAAGTTAAGCAAACACTTTGTATTCTTAAAGACATAACCAAACAGTATAAGGCGGAAGCAGACCTGCAGGCAAGCGAAAGTAAGTACCGCCGACTATATGAAACAATGGCCCAGGGTGTTGTTTATCAGGCGGCTGATGGAAGGATACTATCGGCAAACCCTGCGGCTGAAAGGATATTGGGTTTATCATTAGATCAAATGATGGGAATGTCGTCTCTGGATCCGGGATGGGGAACAATTCGCGAAGATGGTTCGAAGATATCGGGATCGGATCATCCTTCTATGATTGCTATACGGACAGGAAAGCCATATGGACCGTTGATAATGGGCGTATATCAGCCAATGCTCAACGATCATGCTTGGATTTCCGTAAATGCCATCCCGATATTTGAAAAAGGAGATGCTTTCCCTTCTATGGCATATACTACTTTTCAAGATATCACCACCGAGCGAAAAGCCAACCAACAATATCAGCTTCTGTTTAATGAAATGGTTGATTCATTTGCATTGCACGAAATTATTTGTGACGACCAAGGAACCCCTATAAATTATAAGTTTCTAGCTGTAAATCCGGCTTTTGAAAAGATGACCGGACTCAAAGCGGCAGATATTCTGGGAAAGACTGTATTAGATGTCCTTCCAAGTACGGAATCATACTGGATTGAAACTTACGGAAAGGTTGCACTGACTGGCGAATCGGTTAGTTTTGATAATTATGCAACAGCAACTGACAAATACTTCCGAATTATTGCCTATCAGCCGGCTCCAATGCAATTTGCATGTACCTTCTCAGATGATACAACACGAGTACGCGCAGAGCAGGCCCTAAAAGAAAGTGAAAAGAAATACAGCAGTTACATAGAAAATGCACCTTATGCAGTTTTTGTTACCGATGAAAATGGACAATATATAGAAGCAAATAGCGCCGCCTCAACTATAACGGGATATAGTCGAGAGCAACTGCTTAAAATGACTATAAAAGATTTTTCTCCCGAAGAATGTGTTAACGAGGCTATGCGCTGTTTTACTTCAATGCTTGAAACGGGCAACATCAGAACAGAATTAAAATACATACATAAAGACGGATCGATAAGATGGTGGACGGTAGATGGTGTAAAGATATCAGAGAATCGTTTTCTTGGGTTTTCAATTGACATTACTTCGAAAAAACAAGCTGAAGAAGAGCTAACGTTTCAAAGCGTGCGTGATTATCTTACCGGCTTATATAATCGAAGACACTACGAAACTCAGCTGCAACGATTGGATATAGAAAGCCAATTACCTCTATCAATAATTACCGGAGATATAAATGGTTTGAAGCTAGTAAATGATGCCTTTGGTCATGCAAAAGGGGACAAACTCATAATAGAATCTGCGAAGATAATAGAAGGTTGCTGCCGTAAAGGTGACATATTGGCAAGAACCGGAGGAGATGAGTTCGGAATAATTATGCCCAAAACTGACAGTGCCACAGCGCTTGAAGTATTGCGGAATATTCAAACTGCACTTAAAAAATTTGATTCTGAAACCAATGTCGAAATGCATAAGCACAGTGTATCACTGGGTTATGCAACAAAAGAAAAGGTTGAAGAGAACATCGTGCATATATTAAAAACTGCAGAAGAACATATGTACCAGCGCAAACTGCTTGAGGCTAACAGTGTACACAGTGCTATTGTTGCTTCAATAAAGGCTACAATGTTTGAAAAAAGCCATGAAACTGAAGAACATGCCGAAAGAATGGTTACCCTATCTAAGGCTATAGGTATGGAGCTGAATTTATCACAAGTAGAGCTGGACAAACTTGAATTGCTTGCGACACTACATGATATCGGAAAAGTGGGAATCAGAGATTTTATTCTAACAAAACCAGATAAGCTTAGCGAATCAGAATGGGCTGAGATGAAGAGACATCCCGAAATCGGATACAGGATTGCCATAACTTCCCCAGAACTTGTGCCTGTTGCAGAAGGGATTCTCTATCACCATGAGTGGTGGAATGGCAGCGGTTATCCCAAAGGCATATGTGGCGAAAACATTCCTCTGCATTCACGAATCATTGCGGTCGTTGATGCTTATGATGCGATGACAAATGACAGACCGTACAGAAAAGCAATGGAATCCTCGGTAGCTCTTGAGATTATCGTGGTGAATGCGGGCACGCAGTTTGATCCAAAAATTGCGGGAATATTTACTGATATATTATCCAAAGAATAGAATAACGTCGCCGGACATATGCATTTGAACAGATTAAAAATAGTAAAAAAAAGACCGAGATTTTGAACAAGTCCAGTAAAAACGGACAATAGAAAAAACAGACCCCTTATGGTAGAATAAAAGAAACTACCATAGGGGGATTTTTTATGCCACGAGAATACAGACATATCCAAGAATATGAAAAAGA
>JAQVYH010000052.1 GCA_029004515.1 Eubacteriales bacterium
ACTCTTTAATCTCCATATAGAACTATACGGTAAAGAACCAATGCTTTTTTTTGATGAAATTCAAAATGTTGGCAATTGGGAAAAGTTCATCAACCGGAAGTACGAACAAGGGGTGAAAATATTTGTAACTGGGTCTAACGCAAAACTACTTAGCTCAGAGATATCCACCAGCTTGACCGGTCGGAACAAACTGATCGAACTGTTTCCCTTTTCGTTTTCTGAGTACCTTCTTTTTCACGAGAGGAAGTACGATATAAATCGTCTGACCTCGAAATCAAAAGCGTTGTTGCAAAAAGATTTCAATACCTATATGCAAACGGGGGGATTCCCACTCGTGTTGAAAGAAAACGACACAGAGCTGGTAAATGGCTATTTTCAGGACATTCTATATCGGGATATCATTTCCCGTTATCGGTTGACACAGGTAAACGAGATTAAACAAATCGGTCTTTATTTCGCATCAAACATTGGAAAATTGTTTTCGTACTCGACACTCCAAAGCATATCGGGCGTAAAAAGTTTAAGCTCTATCAAGGATTATTTGTCTTACTACGAGCACTCGTACCTCTTTTTTTACTTGAAAAAGTTCGATTATTCGGTCAAGAAACAAATTATGAATTCGAAGAAGGTCTATACCGCCGATCATGCGTTCGCCACTCGGTTGGGATTCAACTTTTCTGAAAACAAAGGCCGCATATTGGAAAATATAGTTTACATAGAGTTACTGAGGCGTGGTTGTGAAGTCTATTACTATTCAGGGAATAACGAATGTGATTTTCTGATCAAAAAAGGTCTGAATATCGTTAAAGCCATACAAGTGGTCGATCAATTAGACAAAACCAATTACGAACGCGAATACCGGGGTCTTCAGGAAGCCATGCAAACCTACCAGATACCACAGGGAATATTGATAACCAACAGCACAGAAGTATCCGTTTTTCCTGAGCACGAAGGTATAGAGATCGTCTCTGTTTGGAAATGGCTTCTGTCTGCCTGAAAATCGTTTTGACACCGTACCTATAATGGTTCGTGAGACAATGAATTATTTTGCACTTTGCGTATTGCACTTTGCGAATTAATTGATGGAAAATGAGCTGGTTTATAAAACGGTTATGTTACGCGACATCGTAAAACGCTATAAAGTCAAAGATGTAAATTATAGAATGCCATATATTTAGATCTGATTCGTGCCGGATATATTTTCAGATATGCTACCAACTTACCGATCTGCAGACCATCGAACATATAACCCCATGGCAGGTAAAAGAGGTCGTGGTACCGAAGGAAAAAGCCTTATAAGTAATGGAAGGGAAGCATTAGGTGATTAAAGTTCACTTCTTCGACGACAAGCAAGATATGTCAAAAGTAAAAAAAAATGTTTCGTTAATAAATGCAGATTCGCAGATTACTGCTAAAATACTATCGGAAAATATAGGAATATCCGTAAGGAAAATAGAAACAAATATATCTAAATTAAGAAAAACGGGTATTATCCGTCGTATCGGCCCAGCCAAAGGCGGTCACTGGGAAATCACTGGCAAAAGCATCCAAGATAACGAAACATGAACAATCCAGATATGTTAATACATAGAGAGTTCACTAATGGAGTTCGGGCAGTAATTCCCTTTGCTTTAATGAAGATGATTTGTTTAAGACAATTTAAAAAAATATTCATGATTTGGTAAAAGCAGGCATTTTTGTAAAAATAGGAGATAGGAAACAACCTTTTATAAAATAAATGGCGGATAAATCAGCCGTCGATTGATCCGCTGACCTTTTTACTTAAAACACGTTTGGTACGCGACGGCGCCATTTACCCAAATGGGACGATCAGAAGAACTGGGTACCGGATTACGAAACGTATATAAATATTCCAAAGCCTATTCCGGAAGCGAAGACATTCTGTTTAACGAAGAAGATGTCTTTACGGTAGATGTCCCGTTGGACAATGAGACGGAATTTGATAGAAATGTCGTAGAAAATGATTTGAAGATTGTAGGATTTTTAAGCGAGAACAATTTATCGTTGGTTGAAAGACAAGATTAGATAGTTGAAAAGGTGAACTTATTGCTTATTCCCATTTTATTATGAACCAGTTAAAAAAAATTATTCATTTTAATGTAATTCCATTTATTGGACGAGTGTGCCTTTCTAATAACAAGTATTGCAATGTTATCTACTATCACGATATAGTAAAGGGCGAAGGTTTCAGCTATATGAGAGCCAATATTGACGTTTTTAAAAGTCATATGGACTTTATTGCTTCTTATGGCTATAAGACATTAAAATTTGATGATTTGAACTCTGATGATAATGTGAAGTTTGGAAAGAAGAAAGTAATCATAGCGTTTGATGACGGATGGCTCTCCAACTATTCAGAGATTTTTGAGTATATGAAATCAAAGAATATCAAATACAATATCTTCTTGGCTGTTGGTGAAATTGGTAAGAATAAAGACTATATAACATGGGATATGGCAAGAGAAATGCACGAAAGCGGGATAGTTGGCTTTGGCGCGCATACTTATTCGCACGTATCGATGGAGGATCTGTCTAAAGTGGACTACAATCTTGAAGTTAATACAGCAAATGAGATAATCATGAAAGAATTAGGCGTGCAACCTTTTGACTTTTGTTATCCATTTGGATATTTCTCTGATGAATCGAATGAATATCTCGCGCAAAGCTCGTCATACCGCAGGCTATATACGTCTGAATGGATGTATTCATATAAAATAAGCAATACAATCATATTTGGACGTAATAAAATCGGGAATGACTATTTAGTAAATTTTTTTGAGAAGGTAGTTAACGGATATTATAATGTACATACGATGTTACATCGTCATATAAAGAAGTTATAGTAAGGAATAATGGATAATAAAATAGTTTATGACTGTAGATGGTCAGATAATGTCGATGAAAAATTTATCGATGATTTTAATCTGATTCAAGATTCTGTTTTTTGCAGCACTTCCACTAGAGAAGATTTTAAAAAACAATTCATTGATAATATATACGGACCTTCTGTTGTTACTGTAGTTTATATTGATGAGGTTCCTTCAGCAGCTCGTGCTCTTTGGCGTAACGATATTGATGGATACAAGGCCTATCAGCCTGGAAGAACTTGCGTTTTGGGAAATTGCAGAGGTATGGGTATTTTCACAGAGATGACAAAATGTTCAATAGCACTTCTTGATGAGAATGCTTTCATATATAACTTTCCGAATAATAATTCCTTTCCAGGCTATTTAAAGATGGGCTGGCATTTAGTTAAAGAGTATCGCCCAGTTTTTTTGGTTAGATTAAAGAATTATCTAAAAGAACATCCTTTACAAATGGATGCTACTTATGCAAACTGGTGGGTTAAAGATGTAGAAGGAATAAAATACATAAAACGTGGAAAACATTATTTTATTGTGAGACAGCATTCTAAACGTTTATTTTACCATATAATTAGTATGGTAGAAGAAGATATAGCTTTGCTTTTCCCAAAGCATTGTGCTTTTGGCCTTTGTTTTTACTTGAGTGAAAGGCAAACATTTTATAATAAAAAAATTAGCTCTCTTCATGTGGTTTGTAAAAATTCTGATATAATTTGCATACCTACTTGGAAAATGGATGCCATATAAATTATATAAATGAAGCATGAGTTTGTTCAGTGATATGATTAGGAGGTATAGCCGTACTGTTAAGAATATGGGCTATTACTTTCTGGCATCTTTGGTCCCAATGGGGATATCATTGCTCTTGTCTCCTGTGTATGCAATGCATCTGAGTCCAGAAGATTATGCGATCATAGGCTTTTATGATTCGTTTAACGCCTTATTATATCCTTTAATATTGTTTTTTTTGAATCAGTATTATATGAGAGAATATTTTTATCGCGACGAAAATGGTAAAAAACAACTAAGAGCTATGATTTATAAGGCTTTCATCGTTTTTCCCTTTATTCTTATGATTATATCTTTGATTGGTCTCTACATTTATATGTCTTGTTTCAACAAAGAATCATCAATACCATTCCTGCCATATGCGGTATTATCTTTATTCCCTTCGGCGTTGGCGGGCTTATATAGATTAGAACTTATTGATTGTAAAGTTGAGCGACGTGGGAAGGATTATTTTATATTAAGTGTCTTTAGTAGCACATTCATTGCACTTTGTTCAGTTTTATTTGTTGTAACATTAGAATGGGGTGCATTAGGCAGGATGTTGGGCCTTTTAATATGCCCTTTTGTTTTATTTTTATGGGCTTTAATAAGACACAGAGACCTGATGAATGTAACATTTGATTGGAAGCAATTTAAGGATGCCATTATTTTTTGTTTGCCATTGGTCATTGCTGCAATGTTAGGCTTTTTCTCTAATGGGTATGATAAAGTCTCCTTGGAAAAAATAGTTCCTCTCAATCAATTAGGTTTTTATTCCATAGGTATAACGATTGCAGGGTATCTATCCGTTTTTTCTACTGCCATATCTGATACTTTTTCACCTGATATTTTTGAATCACTTGCACAGAAAAATGTAAAGAAAATGCTTAAGTATTTGGGATTACAATTGGTTGTAATGTTGGTTATAGTTTTACTTTTTATTATTTGTGCCCGTTTCCTTATTATGTTTTTTACCGCTAATCGTTATCTTGAAGCTACACCTTATGCACGTATCGCTTCACTTGGTGCCATTACGACTCTTTTATATAATTCGATGAGCAGTATAGTTTTATCATATAAGAAAACTAAAGTATTACTATATACTAAAATAATCGGCAGTCTTCTATGCATTGTTTCCTATTACTTGCTGATAAAGTATTTTACATTGAAAGGAGCAGCTTGGGGCATGGTTCTTAGTAATGTGTATTTTACTATTTTTACGTTGTTATTTTTGGTAATATCTATTCGGCGCGACAATAAGTCAGCTGCGAAAGTTCAATCTTGAGTCCACTTTAAAAAGTCGGAGTTTTTTAGGTTTATACAAAAATCAAAATTCAGATAATCTATTCATTAATCAAGAAATATGGGATTAAATTCGTAACTTCGTTACAGATAAACAGATGTAATAGAAATGTTTAGGAAATCATATACAGAGCCACAGTTAGATATGTTCACAGCACCATCCATGCAGCTGGGCAAGCGTGCCTTCAAGAAATATACGTATCCAAAAGCATGGCACAACCAGTTTTTCAAGCTGGTGACATTAAAGATTGCAGAAGACACATTCGCTCCTCTCTTTAAACAAGGCAACATGGGCGCACCCAATGCGTCAATACGTGCTCTTGTCGCTATGTCTATTCTTAAAGAAGGCTTTGGCTGCAGTGATGAAGACCTATTCGAGAAGTGCGAGTTTGATTTGCTAACCCGTATGGCTCTGGGTCTTGAGATGCTTGATGATGTAACTCCATCACTTGACACCTAGAACCTGTTCCGCCGTCGTATATGCGATTATGTAGAGACTGAAAACATCGACTTGCTGAAAGAGTGCTTTGAACAAGTTACAGGCGAACAGATAAAACTGTTCAATATATCAGGCAAGGCAGTGCGCATGGACAGCAAACTCATAGGAAGCAACATTGCCTAGTATTCAAGATACGAACTCATCCATAAAACCCTTTGCCAGACACTCAATCATGATGGTGTCCTTGTGATGTTAACCCCCAAACTGAGAGGGATTGCAGCCGGTTACTTGAAGGAAGATGCCTCAAAGACTGTGTACCGTTCAGACAAGGAAACCATCACAAAGCGCATCCAAAGTATCGGCAGCTAAAAGTGGACTCAAATATTATGAATTATGAAAATAGGTATTCTTACCTATCATGCACCTTTTAATTTTGGAGCAAATCTGCAAGCATATGCTTCACAGAATTTTTTTTGTTCTTTAGGGCATGATACATGGGTCATAAATTACGTAAGAGAAAGCGATATTAATCCCCAAAATTGCAATCCTTCACAGATTGAAGGTCATTTTAACTTTTCTCAAAATACACTACGCGTTACAAAGAGAATTAATCGAAATGAAATATACTCTTTAGTAAAAAAAGAAAAGTTTGATCTTATTGCAATTGGAGCTGATGCAGTATGGAATAAACGGGTGCGGGAAGATTTAGAAGTATTCTATGCTAAATGGTTGTGGGGAACAGACCTTGAGAATAAAGTAAAAGTTATTGCCCTTTCGCCTGCGTTTATGGGACGAACTTATTCCGATCTTACTGAAGGAGAAAAAAAATCTTTCCGTGATGGGTTACTCAAATTTAGTTATATAGATACTAGAGACGCATGGACAAGATATATCGTAAATAAAGAAATCGTTGGCTATAATTATATTAAGACATTAAATCCAGATCCTGTGTTCCTACTGGATGAATTTTGTAATGTTCGATGGGAAATACCGTCCACTCAATTTTTTTCAAAAAAATATTATATATTATCTCTCCCAAAGGATTTTGCTCATACTCATACCAAAATAAAACAGATGTGGTTCCGGCGATTTAAGAAAATAGTGAATAAGCATGGATACCAATTGGTTGAGTTGCCAATACCTGAAGGTGTCTCAGGCTTTAAGTTTGACTATACGGTTCCTTATCCTATTGATCCTCTTCAATGGTTTTTGTGGCTAAAGAACGCAAAGGCTTTCATTGGTCTCAGGTTTCATGCGGTAGTGTCTTGTATCTCGGCTGGTACACCATTTTTCAGTTTGGATATATATGGCCGGAATTCTTCAAAGATAAATAGAATACTTAATCTATTGGGGATACATTGTTTTGACAATAACGTAAATCGGAGTAGTAAAATTCGCAATTTATTGGATGGTAGCGGACTAGAATCTTATAGAATTAATGGTGACTTGGTTTATTTTATCTCTGCAAACAAAGTTTTTCGTAAGCTTGAAAAAGCCGATAGTTCACTTATCTTGAACTACAAAGAAAAAATGGTTTCTCTATTTAAATCCAATATGCAAGATATGCTCAACGCAGTAAAGCAGTAAACAAGTGATATGAATTGTCTTTCTTTACCATACGATAAATGTACAGGCTGCTTTGCATGTTTTAATATTTGTGCAAAGAAAGCTATTACCATGTATGAAGACAAGGATGGGTTTTATTATCCCAAAATAAACCAAGATTTGTGTATTTATTGTGGATTATGTCATACATCTTGTCCGCAGGCAAATATAGATGAGAACAATGTATCGCCGACTTCAATTGTAACAGCTTTCTACGGAACGAATAATAACAAAGAAACTATAAAGCAAAGTTCTTCGGGTGGTATATTTGCTCCATTGGCTCAATATATTATAGGAGAAGGTGGAGTTGTTTTCGGTGCAGCTTTCAATTATTCTTCTATGCGATTGGAGCATTTTTCTACTGATGAAAGGCCATTGGAAGACCTACAAAAGTCAAAGTATGTACAAAGCTACATTGGAGCTACATTTCAAAGGGTCCGGGCGTTTCTTAATTCGGATCGTTATGTCTTATTTGTTGGGACTCCTTGCCAGTGTGCAGGGTTGAAACATTATTTGGGAAATAAAGAATACAAGAAACTATATTTGTGTGATTTTATATGTCACGGAGTTCCTCCAATGCGTTTGCTGAAAGAGCATATGTCGTATTTGAAAGTTCTTAAGAAATCAGTCTCTTCTATAGATTTCCGTCCTAAACTAAATTCCTGGATTGACTTCTTTATCATAAAGAATGATTTTAAGACTTTATATAAGACACGATGGCAATATGATCCCTATTATTATTTATTTGAAAAGGCTATTACTCTCAGGTGCTCATGTTACTCCTGCTCCTATTCACGAGGTTACCGTGAAACAGATATAACATTAGCTGATTTCTGGGGCTATCATCGTTATAACAAATCTATTTACAACAAAAATGGTCTGTCCATGATAATTGCATATTCAGAAAAGGGCAAAGATATACTATGTAAAATACAATGTGGGAAGGTATCTCTTTATGAAATAGAAAATGAATATGTAGAAAGTGCTTTTAAGGGAGGTAAAAATAATAGAGAGGACCGTGATGAGTTTTATAAACGTTTGGCTATTTATGGTTATAAGAAAACGGTAAAAGAATATGGCTTTTCACTCCATAATACCGTTATTAAAAATACGATTGATGACTGTAAGATTATAGTAAATAAATTTATTAAGAAATGAGTCTCTCTGTTATAATAAATGCAGATGATTTGGGATTGAATCCTGTAGTCAACAATGCGATTGATGAAGCTCTTGCGAAGGGTGTTATAACATCATCGACTATTCTTGCAAATAGCAAATATCTGAATGATGTTAAAGATATAATTCGCAAAAATCCTGCGGCTTCGTATGGGATTCACCTTGATTTGACAGAAGGATCATCGTTCACTAATAATCCACTATTCATAACAAGAGGGATTATTGATGATAATGGTTGTTTTATTCACGGAAATTCTAAGCGTTGTTCCAATGCTGATGAAGAACTGAAAGAAGCAATCCGTCTTGAGTGGAATGCTCAGATTGAGCATTTGCTGCACGAGGGATTTGATTTGTCACATGTAGATGGTCATCACCATTGCCATACATGGTATGGCTTGCAGGATGTCTTGGTTGGTTTGATGGCCAAATATAATTTGACCAAAGCCAGAAATTGTTATAGATATCCGATTGTGGATGCCACTCATAAATTAATTTGTCTTTTTAGTTGCTTTTTGGTCAATAGTGGAATTTTCAAAGAGTCTGCTATCTGCGCAAACAATCAGTATTTTTCTCATATAAGTGGGGCTTGTCGCAATTATCAACACTTTATGCTGTATAATAATGCGCTGGAATCTTTCAACATTGGCACAACTGATTATTTCGGTGCATATGAGGATTTTTATAAACTTATACGGAGAGGTTTCAAGCCGAATGGTAATTATGCAATCGAACTAATGTGCCATCCAGGTCTACCTGCTTATAAGGAGGAAGTGATGATGGTTTTACAAGATGCAATAGGTGTTAAACAATCTGATAATTTTCAATTAATATCATATAAAGAGCTTTGAATATATGAGTCCACTCCGAAAAGTCAGAAATCACATTAACATCAAATAATGATATTCAAAATGTACATCAAAAACGTGTTAAAGTATTGACTGACAATCAAAAAGATTGTGTATTTTATTTAAAATCGTTATATTTACAGCAGAAACCAAGAAAATACGCGATGTTTAAAGAGACAGACAAAAACACTCAATACGACATGTTCGGTAGTGCTTCCAGCATGCTTGTTGGGGAATCACTGAAGGAATCGGTTGGCATGATAAGTTCCAAGAGCAGGTAACGAATCGCATCAATGAGTCTATATTCAAGGTCCTGTTTGATAATAATATGGGAGTTCCAAATGCCTCAATGTCAATACTTATAGGTATGATGATACTACAAGGAGGCTTTCGGCTGGAGCGATGCCACGATGTACGATAATTGCCGTTTCAATCTGTTGGTACGCAGTGCTCTTGGTCTGCAAAACCTGAATAATCCGATGCCTGCTCCATCCACTTATTATCTTTTCAGGAGCTGCATGTACAACTATAGATGCTACACATTCTACAATTGCCACATCATCTCTGACAATGCCTGCCGAAGTGATGCCAAAAATAATCAGGCATCCTAAATTTGTCATAGTAACAAAGGTTACGAAAAATACATTACGAAAATCATGTATAAAGCAAGAAGACGCCTCTGCTTCAGGGGATTGTACGTAAGACCAAGGCATTGATTTATAAGGTCAAATATAAATAGTTGGACATTTGTGTAAGCTGTTTATATGTAGCCGATAGCAGACAAATATAGAACTTGTATATAATGGACAAAAAATTAACTACACCGATTTTGTTTCTCGTTTTTGACAGACCGGATAAGACTCAAAAAGTATTTGATGTGATTCGTAAAGCTCAGCCTAAGAAACTGTATGTTGCAGCTGATGCGCCAAGAGATGGAAACGAGAATGATACAATACAATGTCAAAAAGTTCGTGAAATAGTAAAACAAGTCGATTGGAACTGTGAAACACACTATCTTTTTCACGAAAAGAATTTGGGATGTTCTCTTGCAGGGAAATCAGCCTGGGATTGGTTCTTCTCACATGAAAAAGAGATGATTTTCATTGAAGATGATGGATTGGTAACTAATTCGTTTTTCTACTACTGTCAGGAATTACTTCGAAAATATAGAAATGATGAACACATAGCATATATCGGAGGTGTTAACTTTGGGCTAAAATATGGAACTGCTAGTTACTTCTTTACGCGGTGCTCTGTATCTACATATGCAATGGCTACATGGAAAAGGGTTTATGATTTATATGATTATGATTTGGAGTCATATCCTGCCATTCGTAACACAAAGGATTTTCAAGGCCAATTTGTCAATCGTTTCGAAAGAGATAGAGAACTTACTAACTATGATGATTATGTTAAAAGCGTAAAATCTGGTCACAGGCGAAACACATATGACCTTCAAATGTGGTATCTAGTTAGAAAATATAATAAATGGTGTATATATCCTAATCTGAATCAAGCCACAAATATAGGCTTTGATTTAGATGGAAGTAATACAGCCGTTGATCCCAATAGCGATTATGCCAAGTCGCATACACGCCCTCGTTATGAACTTACAGAAATCATTCATCCTGACAAGGTCGGTATCGATATGAAATTTGAGAAGAAAATGTTTAAGCAACGTAAGTTGTATGACCAATCTGTATTGAAGGCAATGTTTTGGTTTTATGTTTTGAGTTTTTATCGTAATTTTATCAAAAGAAAATTATAGCTAATGAAAGTCCTTTGGATAACAAATATACTTTTCCCTGAAGTTGCTGCTCTCAATGAATTCAAAGCATCCGGCGGGTGGATGTTGTCGTTGGCGGAAACTATCATAAGGCAAGATGACATTCAACTTGTTGTGGTATCTGTATCTCCTCTAGTGAAAGAATTAACCTTTCTTAAAGGTAAAGAAATAACATATTATCTAATTCCAACCTGTCACAAAGTTAAGAAATATGAACCTTTTATGCGGATCATTAAGGATAGAATCGCTCCAGATGCCATTCATATTCACGGTACGGAACTGCCATACGGGATGGCTTACCTTAATGCCTGTGGTCCGGATAGAGTAGTTATATCCATTCAGGGGCTTATAAGTGTTATAGCCCGGTATTATTGCTATGGATTAAAAAAGAGTGATATCCTTCGAAATCTTACTATTTGGGCTGACAAGAAGGATTTTATCCATCGTGGCCAGTTGGAAATACAAACTTTAAGCAAGGTATCTCATGTGATTGGTAGGACTTCATTTGATAAAGCTAATGTGTGGGTAATCAGTCCGGGTGCTGAATATCATTTTTGTAATGAAATTTTGAGGAGTGAATTTTATGAGGGCTGTTGGGAATATGACAACTGCGTCCCTCATACAATATTTTTGAGCCAGGCTTGGTATCCGATAAAAGGCCTTCATCAGGTTCTAAAGGCTATGCCTTTCATCCTTACACATTATCCTGATGTACAATTACGTATAGCTGGAAGTGATATTACAAAGTGCCTTTCTTTAAAAACTAAGATAGCTCGCTCCAGCTACGGAATGATAATTCGACGAATGATAAAGAAGTATCATATCGAGAAATGTATAACCTTCACTGGAACACTTAGAGCTGAAGAAATGAAGCAGGAATTGCTAAAAGCCAACCTTTTCATTTGTCCTTCGTCAATAGAAAACAGTTCCAACTCTTTGGGAGAAGCCCAACTTTTGGGAACACCCTGTCTTGCTTCATTTGTTGGAGGTATTCCCGATATGATTCCTAATAAAGATTGCGGTGAACTGTACCGGTTTGAAGAGATTGAGATGCTGGCTTACAAAGTCTGCGATATATTTGAATATTCCAAGACTTTTGATAATACTGTTATGCGACAGATTGCAGCAGAAAGGCATGATAGAAAGACTAACGTCGAAAATACGTTGAACATATACAACAATCTGTAAAAAATATACACTTTTTATGCAGAAACAGCATTCACGAGTAGGTTTCGCTATATTATATCCTATACTCGTTGTCATCTTGACATTTCCTTTCTTTTTTGGAGGGGTCTCTTTACTTGGAAGAAGCTGGATATTTTTGGGAATAGGTAGTGTATTGGCGATTATAGTTGTTCCGAGATATTTCTCTTCAAAAATATTTATATATCTGTTGTTTTACTCTCTCTTTGTGATACTCAATTTGATGATTGGAGATGAGTATTATCACGACTTTGTCAATGTGGTTATAGAGATAGCAACATTACTTCTTGTTTCATCAATGACTTATTACTTGTTTAAATATAACGACAAGAAATTAATGACTTCAATAATCTATTCGGTCTTGTTTATTGTTATTTTTACGTCTATCGCGACTTTTATAATCGATATAAAACTTCCGGGAATTATCAGAGAACTTCAGCATGAAATTAACGATGGTAATACTTCTGCGGCTAAACCTTTATATAGATTAGGACTGTCTAATTATTCTTTGCCGCATGCAGTGCCTGTGTTGATTCCGGCATTGATCATGGGCTTCAGACAGCGCAATACTAGCAAGTTTAACCGTTTTGTGTGCCTGGTTGCTTTGTGCCTCTGCGTGTTATTGACTTATGTGTCTGGAGCTACAACGCCTGTATTGTTGGCTGTTTTGATCTTGATCATATCTTTAATTACCAAGAGAGGTGAAACAAAGAAGAATACTACAAGAATGGTCATCCTGTTGTTGATAGCGCTCCCTTTCTTTACTAGCGATAACCTGATGGCTGACATTTTGAGGTTCAGTCAGGATATAGTTGGAGGAGAGGGACCTATTCATGAAAGATTAGTTGAGTTGGAAAATGCCGCTCTATATGGCGATACTTCTGGTGATCTTGAGTCACGAAGCATATTATACAAAAAATCATTCAATACTTTTTTTAGTAATATTATTATAGGTTCAAATTCCGGATTCGGAGGACATTCGGCATTGATAGATAGACTGGCAACATTAGGAATTATCGGATTTTTGCCTTATGTCTTGTTTATTATAGCCCAAATTAAGTTGACTATAAGATATATACCTTCGCAATATATTTCATATTATGTTATCGGCATCGCAGCAGCAGTATTTATGCTCGCATTCAAGAATATGAGTAATTGGGAGATGTGGTTCTTGACTTTTACGGTTCTACCTATTATGATTTATAGATTTTCGAAAGAATGAAACTCCTCTACATTTCCACACTATCATCCAATCGGTTAATTAACGCTTTGCACGAAGAGACGGGCGGGAATCCGGGGTATGCTGTGCAAAAGTTTGGTCGACTATTAGTAAAAGGCTTGGCAAAGAACGGCATTGACATTCATACATTATCTGCTGCCCCTGTTTCGAATAGTACTTCAAAACGTATCTGTTGGAACGAACAATCTGAAGAGGAAGACGGTGTGAGGTACAGGTATGTGCCCTTCATCAATATTCCCGGACTAAGACATGTTTGTTTATTCGTATATTCATTCTTCTATGTGCTCTACTGGGGCATTGGGAATCGAAAGGACAAAGCAATCATCTGCGATGTCCTCAATATCAGTCTTTGTATAGGCAGTCTTTATGCAAGTAAGATTGTCAAAATAAAAAGTGTTGGAGTGGTAACGGATATTCCAGCTTTTGCTTCTGTATCTGATAATAATATTTCGGGCAAAAAAGGAAGTATGAAAAAAAAAATAAACCAAAGTTATCTTTCCAAATTTATCTGTTATGTCATTCTTACAGAACAGATGAATGAAGTAGTAAACAAGAAACATTGTCCATATATTGTGATAGAGGGTCTCGCTGATGTTAATATGAAAGAGCATAAGACAAATAAATCAACTTCAGATATACGGACTGTGATGTATGCTGGTGGCTTGTTTGCAAGATATGGTTTAAAAACATTGGTAGAAGCTTTCATGACGCTACCGTTGTCTAATATTCGGCTTGCCCTATATGGCGATGGACAATTTGTGGATGAGTTAAAAAAGTATCAGCAGAAAGATCCGAGGATTTGCTATTTAGGGGTTGTTCCCAATGAGAAAATCGTGTCTGCAGAGTTAAGTGCTACATTACTTGTTAATCCTCGTCCAACAACAGAAGAGTTTACCAAGTTTTCTTTTCCTTCTAAAAATATGGAGTATATGGTTTCAGGAACGCCTTTATTAACTACAACGTTACCGGGTATGCCGAAAGAATATTATCCTTATGTTTATCTTTTCGATAAAGAGACAACAGAGGGTTATGCGGAAGTCTTGTTAAAGGTACTTTCTCTTCCTAATAAAGATATAGAGGATAAGGGACAAAAAGCTAAAGAATTTGTTTTAAGTAAAAAAAATAATGTTGTGCAAGCAGCCAGATTATTGAGTTTAATCAATGATAATAGTTCAAATAAATATAGATAATAATAAATTCATTAGTAAAAATAATGGCTATAAGTGATGTAATGAAGGTAATATCAGTTTCAAAACTTATTATTTAAGATGAATAATATTGTATATTTATATACAGAAATAATGCCGTATCAAGCTATTATTTACGATAAATTGTCTGATGCAGGCTATAATGTATTTGTTTTTTATAATGATAAAAAGCAAACGCCATATATTCCTCCATATAAGGAGAATATTTACTATTTTAAAAATAGCAAATATGATACAGTGCAAATGGTAAAGAAAATTGAGGAAATAAATCCTCTCATCCTTGTAGTTTGCGGATGGTCGTCTCGCAAATATTTGCAAGTAGCACGGCATTTTAAAAGAAATTTTAAGATTCCAGTCGTTTGTGCAATAGATACACAGTTTCTAAATAAAGTTAAGCAGTACATCGGATTTTTAGTTTCTCCTTTTTATTTAAAAACTTCATTTACACATATTTGGGTGCCAGGAGTTAGACAATATGAATTTGCAAGGCGATTACATTATGATAATAGTCATATCATACTGAATTCTTTATCAGGAAATGTAGATCTGTTTAATTTTGCTTCTATTAAAAACAAGAAATACGAATATCCTAAATGTTTACTTTATGTAGGACGATACAATAAAGTAAAAGGTATAGATATCTTATTACAAGCTTGGGATAATATTTTAGATAAAAAAGGATGGACATTGAAATTAGTTGGTAATGGCCCTTTAAAGGAAAAATTGTTAGGCCATGAATTTGTTGAAGTTTTAGATTTTATGGAACAGAAAGAGCTAACAAAATTAACAGAAAACTGTGGAGTTTTTATTTTACCTTCAATATATGAACCTTGGGCTTTAGTATTGCAGGAATTTGCAGCTGCAGGGCTACCTATAGTTTGTTCTGAGGCATGTGGCGCATCACCACATTTTGTAATAAATGGATATAATGGATATATTTTTAAAACACAAAATGTAGATGACTTGAAAAGTAAGATTGAAAAAATCATGTTATTATCTGATCGAACCTTATATCAAATGGCAGAAAGAAGTCGGAGTTTATCAAATTGGGTTACTCCAGAGAAGAGTGTTGCATCATTATTAAGTGTTATAGAATAACTATGATTAAATACATTTTAGGCTTTTTGAAATTTATATTTTATAAAAGGGTGTCAAAGCTTGCTCTTATTGATAATCTATCTACAATTGATAAAAAAGCAAATGTCTATCACTCTACTAAAGTCTTTAATTCTTCAATAGGCAAGTATTCTTATTTGACAAAAGGTTCATCTTTAGTGTATGCAGAGGTCGGAAATTTCTGCTCAATAGGGCATGGCTCATACATAGGATTGGGGCATCAT
>JAQVYH010000053.1:0-13906 GCA_029004515.1 Eubacteriales bacterium
TCGTAATATCCACTTCGTGAAACTGAGAGGAACCTACACATTTCACTGATGGAATATTTACTTTTGTGTCGGTAAATTACCATATATTTTACGCTTGTTCTCACTTCCTTTCGGTGAGCGAGAGAAAATCCCGCATCAGTTCGTTTTCCATTTCCAATGACTTGATTTTTGCTTCCTTTCGAGCAAGAATATATTTCAGTTCGGAAACCTTGTCTTGTTCTGACACAACATAATCTTTTGATGGTCTGCCTTTGCGTTTTAACGCAATTCCGGCTTCAAGTTTTCTTTGCTTTATTCTTTCCCTTTCAAAGTATTTTGTGACCTTTATGTGCGTTAATCCTAATGTTTCTGCAATTTCTCTATAGCTTTTACCTTGTTCTTTTAATTTGTAAAGTTCCTTTTCATATTGCTGTATGTGTCGATATTCTCTTGACATAAAAAATCCTCCTATGGTAGTTTTTTTAATTCTACCATAGGAGGTCTCTTTTTTCTATTGTCCGTTTTTACTGGACTTGTTCACCTACGCAAATCCTCTCTTCTATATAAACAATATTATTATTGCTTTGCTCGGTCTGTGCATTTTTATTAGCCGTAACATTACTTGTATACGGGGTATGCTACAGGTTCCATATCTCTCGCATTATTCCAAAGTACACAATGAAGCTTTGCACTGGTAAAGTCCGCCTCACTTGTAAGGAACACCTCCTGAGATGTTGTTCCTACAGGGATATGATAGATATCAACTGCAAGAATCTTCCCTGTTGGATCCTTAGCGTATACAATAAGGTCTGCATCTGCCATGCCCCCTGTAAAGGTTACAGTTGATGAAATGTTTGAATTTATTTCAGTACTCTGTTTAACTACTGCACCAAGCGTCATCATCCAACTGTAAATAGATTCATTTAGAGCCGCAATGTGTGTATATCTCTTACTCTGATATGTAATAACAACTGTTACTGTATTTGTATCTGTGCTAGATTTCTTCACAACAGAAGCGCCTGACAGGTCAAGCCTTACTTTATCTGTTGAGCCATCAATATACTCAATATTAACCCATGCTTTTGTAGTATCTACAGGCTCATCCGCCGAATAGCTATCCTTAAGGCCAGTAACGGTAATAGCCTTCAGGTCGGGTACAACCTTATAATCAAAGGTTGTTGTGAATGCGCCATACTTAATAGTAAGGGTCTTGTTACCTGTAGTAGCGCTATCAAAACCAGTAACTGTAAAACCACCATTAGAAAATGGCATAGCCTCTATTGTGCCGTCCGCATATTTTAAGTTAATAATACCTGTATTACGATCAATTACATCCCCAACTCCGTAGTTAGCACGAAGGTCTACAGCCTCGATACCTATCAAATAAGTATAATGAGTGACAAAAACCTGATATGTAGTTGTATAGCCAAGATATTTGACAGTAATCGTCTGAAAACCATCAATCATACTATCAAATCCACTTATCTGTACGCCCTCTGTTGACAAAGGAACCTCATCAATAATTCCACTATCATAGAATATCTGAATTGTACCACTCTTTGTATCAAGTTCATCATATGTTTTATAATTCGCTACCGGATCAATAACCTTAATTGCCTTGATTGGCCACTGATATTTAGGTGTTGTATTAACAGTATAAATATCCATATCGTCATAACCGATTGAGCCTTCATATGCCGCACCCTCAAGATTGTAGTTTGTAATCCTGTTAAGGTTAGTAGCTGCAGAATCTTCAAATGCGAAGTCCTCTTTACCGGCAACAAAGCTTGTAAGATTATCAAAGCTATCACCCTGATAGAGTTCAAAGCTCTTAGTATCAAAATTGATAATGGCCCTCACATATCTGCCACCTAATGAGGCTGGATAGCTTGTATTGGTATATGCCTGTGATGCAATAAGACTTGGCGATAAGCCTGCTATGTATTCAAGAGTAAAGATCTTATTGTCATTATCATCCACAAGTGAAACTGTGACAGGATTGTCTGACACACTAGCACGATAAAGACGCATATCCACATACACTCTGCCATCTTCCTTTGTAATAGCATTAGGCATTACAATATCAATAGGCGCTGCGGACTTTGGTGGTGCCATAAGATATTTAGTGGAGTTGATCATTATTTTTGCAACATTTCTTGTATTATCTGTTGTCTGATAGGTCTGAATAGAGAATGTTGTATTATCAGCCTTATTTGTTGTATTAAATTTTAATGGGGTTAATGAATCTGCAACTGCATCTTCAAAGTCTATTGAAATGTATTTCTTATCAATTGTTGAAGGAGTTGCACTTCCCATAAATTCTTTTGCTGTAATATTTACTTTATACTGGGCACTGACTCCCATATACGAAACAATTATCGTCTGACTATCCACAGGCTTGCTGCTATCAAAGCCAGAGAAGGTTACCTCATCATCAGAAAATGGAACTGTATAGAAGTTCTCATTCACGTCATAAGCAATGATTTCACCATTCTGTGTATCAAGAGAATCACCAACATTATAGTAGAGTCGTGGCTTACGGAATCCGATCCTTGCCGGTGCACCGAGTACTGTATATCTTGTAGAAAGATTATCAGCAAGAAAGCCCTTTACATATGCACCCCAGTAATTGGTTGGAGTATAAGAACACACATCTTGCCCCCAAGTACCATCGGAATTATCAAGCATTCTAGGAGCAGATGATGGATGGAAGCTATAAGCAGTATAGTTTGCATAGTTGCCATATGTATCAATATCATCAATCCAATCAAGAAGTTCTGGCACCCACTTATCGTGATACATTACATCACCGGGCTGATACACCTTACCGCCGACTTCTAGATTTGTAGCTGGGTCCCAGCCACATTCACCAACAAGGATTGGGTGCTCCATTCTTACAATGCCAGCTTTGCTGTGCCAGTTAGATGTTCTACCCTTCCAAGGATAGATATGAGTATCATAAACAATACCATTTCCGGCAAGGGTCTTATTGTTGCCAGAACCCTGGTCAACAAGAGCATAACCAGTCATGACACCTGAGATATTATAAGCCCAATCAAGACCACCGGCAACAATAATATTTCTTGCACCAAGGTCACGAATCATTTCAACGACCTGCTGATGACCTGTATATCCACTGCCACCATTTCTCCAGATTTCCCAACTAGTACCATAAGGTTCGTTAAGAATACCAAAAAGAACTGTAGGATTGTTCTTATATTTTTCAGCTGCTTGCCTCCAGAATGTAAGGTACTTCTCATTATTAAATCCCTTGTAATGATGCAAATCAAGAACTACATAAGCTCCACGCTCTGATGCAATCTGAATAACATTATCAATTGTTCTGCGATATGAGTCAGCGCTTCCGTAGCTGTATTCACCAAACCATCCTTTGGTACCTACTGCAAGACGAAGAACATTACTGTTCCAATCTTCAATTGCGACAATTGAAGAACGTTCTACTTTTTCCGAAGTAGGAGTTCCCGTCCATTCACCACCGGGAATATTAACACCAGAAAGTCTTATAACTCTCTGTGGCGATTCGGCAAGTACTATCTTGTTGCCAAATACCATAAGCTCTTTTGAAATGTTTTCAGCTGCCTGCACTTTGCTACTAAAAGGCATACTAAAATTACATATTGACAGCACCATTATTATAGTTATCATTATCGATATTAATCTTTTATTTTTCATATCATTACCTCATTTCTCTATATAATCGGCATACTCCCAACATAATTATCTCATATTTTATCTCAAGTGTCAAGTAAAATATAGGCTTCGGTATATAAAAATAACAAGCTTTTATACAAATAAAAAATCTTGTAGCTCTTTGTTTTATTTATATAGAAATGTTCATAAAAAAATCGGCTAAATTGCACTCTCTTTGCAATCAAAATCTTATTTCAAAGCAAAAAAAGAGCGGTTTATAACCGCTCTCAGCGTGTTGATAAACCTATAGACACGCTGAGGGGCTGCGAAAAAGGAAGTTAAATTCGACATTCCCGACATCGTCGGCGTACGAGGGTACGGTAGAGGTCGGGAAGGGTGAAAGCAAGCAATGGCGTAGGTTTTTCGATAAAACCTACGCCATTATAATTATATATTATTATTTTTTATAGAACAAGCAAGAGATAAATATTTTCTATTTTGCTTGCGGTTGAACGACTCTTTCGACGGTCTGGATCGGTTTATAACCGCTCTAATAGTTCTATAATACTATAATCGCCAAAAGTCGATATATCCCTCCAAAAGTGACTAACTTTCAGAGTTCACATCAGATATTATGCCATTCATTTCTCTATATTTCCTACTTGTTGCAATGAGGTAAATTATCTCGAATAAACCTACGGTATTAACAATAAGTAACGCAATATACCAACCTGCTTGCTTAAGTCTGGCAGCCCTCCATAGAGCTAACCCTTTAATAATTAGTGACCATATTAACAGTGCGCCGAAAACATAAGGATTGTTTAGTATGGTTTGAATGGGATCAATCACAATATCAGCTCCTTTTAATTTAATTACAATAAACATTATAACAATTTGTTTCGTATAATTCAATATAGCGAAACAAAAAAACCGAGGCGTAATTCGACATCTTTCGACTTTGTAAGTAAGACAAAATAGATGCCACTACTTTAATATTATAACACCAGAATATGTTTTTCTTATATAATATGATGCAAAATATCAATTCCATTTACCTTATGTAAATTCAATACCTACGTTATTATTGTTATATTTTACACATCACAGATTATTAATCCGCACAATTCAAAGGGGCATCATAGATCACTACCTGGTTTCTACCATTATTTTTGGCTTTATACAACGCAGCATCTGCCGCCTTAGCGAGTTTTTCAGGATTGGCATAATGCAAATCCATACATGCAAGTCCGCAGCTAAATGTGATACTGCCTTTGTCTATTTCATGCAGTGAAGATGTTTCCATAATGGAACGCATACCCTCACATATCTTGTAGGCATCTTTCACGGCGTAATCCTTGAATATTAGAGCGAACTCATCTCCGCCGATTCTAAAAGCGTTGATGCTCTCGATTTGATTACCTCTTAATATTTGTGCCGTGTGGAGCAAAACACGATCTCCTATTGCATGACCATAATTATCATTCAAACGCTTAAATCTATCCACATCAACGATAGCCAGCGAAACACAAATACTGGTAGTTTTGCATTCTTCCATTATGTCGCATAAATATGTATCAAATGTTTTACGGTTATATAAACCAGTGAATGGGTCAAGCTTAAGCTGCTCTTGCATGCTTGCTTGCTTTTGATATAAATGCATTAGTGATGAGAGGTTATTCTGACCAAATCTAATCAGAATCTTTGATAATAAATATGAACACAGAAGCATATTCCATGCTACAAACATTGTCATGAATAAGCTGCCGTTAAACCTTTCGAAAAAATATACCTTCATTCCGCTGATTAACAACGCAAAACTGCTTAGCAAAAAAATCCATCGTGTAATCTTTATATTAGAAAAGATGGTGGACGCGAATACTGACAAAACAAACGAGCCAAATAAAACATTGGCAAGTTTATGCGTTATACAAAGGTAAAACGAAAATACCACAAACAGAGATAAAACCAAATATTCCTTGGTCAAAAGCGATACATGGTTTGAACGCACAAGATAGTCAACAAGCACATTGAGCGCCAGTATACCAATTGCTGGCCATATAATATAATATCGCAAATAATCCGCTGGGGATATAAGTACGCTCCGTGCTGCAAAATACCAGATGACATGAGCCAAAATGATAACAATCGCAGTGGCATAGCCTGCCTTCACAATATATCGGCACCACTGTAATGGTTTTATCGATGTATCAACATGATTAACATTAATGTCCTTGTCCATATTCATAGTATTTCCACCGCTATACCTTTCCTATTATCCATAAAATAGAGTAAAACTCGTATTGCCAATTTTATTGATAAATAAACATCACTTCTGTTGGTCTGCAGTTTGGAAAGTTTACACTTTGAAGCATGCTTGATTTTGCATTTAAATTAAAATATTATCTTTCCTTTCATTATAACTAACTATTATCAAAAAGTCAAGGTTGCAAAAAAAGCCTGCACTTTTTGGTAAAAATGCAGGCTTTTATGTATGACAATGACAATATAGATGCCCTGTCATTTATCTGATTTTACTTACCACTGCTTTTGAAATCTTCGTTTTTCCTTACACCGGGATAATTTTTATCCAAATACTTATCCCTAAACGGATTTAGCGTCTCATCAGCATTGTCAGGTTGATTTGGCAGTAACCAGCTTTTTTTATGATAAAACTGATTATGAAATGTGTTTTCAATCCTCTTGCTTTTTTCAAGGCTGTTCATACATGCACGAATACAGCCTCTCGCACCACAAATGGCAAAATAACCAACATGCTTCATAACATAATCATAGTATTCAGTAACAGAGTTGTTTGGATTGTCATTAAAAATATTCCACCATTGTGCGGTTGCCATAGGATAGCACAAACGATACGCCTCTTCCTCTGTCATCTGCGAATTACGCACGTCAAACCCCATGTTGGGGAAAGATTTTTTAAGGAAAGGTGAAATTTCATTATTCATACCGTGATGCGTAAGGGTACAACGTCCCATATGCACATTACCGTAATACACTTTTTTCTCTCCATAATCAATTTCGACTCTGTTATCCAAATCCCTAACAGGAGGAATCGCATTACCCGGACATTCTCTAACGCAGGCTCCGCAATGGGAGCAAATGTCACCAGTATCTAAAATAGGATCTGGCTCAAGCTCCGCATCGGTGAATATTAATCCAAGTCTTAGCCTTGGCCCGAATTTTTTGTTTAAAAACACCTTCGAATGACCTATCTCACCAACACCTGTTCCTGCGGCAATTAAACGTATGCTCGGAATTATATTGGGTGGCAGTTTTCCCGGAGCAACAGGTTCGCTTGCTGGGTTACGCTCCGGCACACCTGGATAATGTGGTGTCGCCTCCCAGCCAAAGTCCTCAATAAATCTGCTCAGCTCATATGTAAGCCTTGGTCGAATAACCGTGTTGAGCCTGTTATATGAATAAAAAGTATAGTTGTGCCAGTGTGTTCCCTCTTCGATTCCTCTGTAGGAGCCTCTGGGGATACGCATAAGGACTGCTATAACACTCTTTACACCGGGAAAATAATTTCGTATATTCATCAAAGGCGGAGCATTGTCGAAGCGTTCGATATTTCCGATACCGATATCGTCAATACCAAGCTCTTTTGCCCTGTCCTTGATCATTTGAGAAGTCAGCTTCATTTATTTTCACCTCAATTCTTGGTACTTATGTATTTTCCGTCAATATCTAATGCCCATGCTTCGCTTTGCTGAAACTTGTTTTCAAATTTATTACCGATCAAACTATTATCTTCAAGATGCTGCAAGCAGGTACGGTTACATAGTGCCGCCATTCTATCCGGCTTACCGGCAGATGTGAACCGATTTGCAACTGCTCCGTTATTGCATTTTTTACATATTGAATAATCAATTTTGGCAACTTTCATCTTCTTACCATAGATTTCAACAATTTCATACTCGTCCTTTGATATTGCATTATGCGGACATACATCAGCGCACTTGCCGCACTCATCACAAATGCTTTTTTCCAACATCGGAGTAGGCTCAATCACCGCATCTGTAATAATCATATGGAATCTTTGTCTTGAACCATACTCAGGAGTGAATATAAGTCCGCTGTATGCAATCTCCGCCACACCTGCTGCAACAACAGCATAATCGAAGTCAGGATGCACATTTGGAGCTGGCATGCCTTTACCTACAGGAACACCTTGGGCAAATACCTCGGTAGGATTTGGGAAAATCGGTACAGCCTCCCAACCTTCATCCTCCACAACTCTTGTCATATCGTAGCAATTAACAGACAAGAAGGTATCCTCCAACCAGTTCTTTCCGAAATGGTTATAGTCCTCAAAGTTCGAGCCTTCTTCTACACCACGAAGTGAGCCACGGCAAACTCGTTTGCCAACCATGATTACAGTTTCCCCCTTAGGAAAAATAGAAAAAGGATTGTACTTTGGATCCACTCCCTCAAATCTTGCCTTTGGTGCAAAACCTAATACATCAATACCATTTTCCCTCGCAAAATCGAACAACTTTTGTTTCAGTTTTTCCATAATTATTCCTCCCGCTTTACTTTTTTTACTAAACGCTTATTTATTTACAGAGTATACTAAAACACAGCATTGTTCAATCAATAAAACGAACTTTAATTTTAACTTTTCGATACTTTACTTATCATTGTAAATATGGTAATATATAAGTAATCTACCCATAAAGGTTGTGAAATCATTGAAATTAGATACAATTGTTGTTGAGTCTTTGCATGTTATAAAAACAAAATCTCTTCCCCGAAATTTCGATGTTGCTCCGCGTAACCATCACAGCTTATCCTATAGAATAAAAGGGGACAATACGCTTTACTTTGAAAATACCGAAATAACCTCCAATGCCCATACACTAACGTTTGTTCCAATGGGAAAGTCATATAATCACCACATTATAACGCCATCTGAGCAAATAGTCGCTCACTTTACTGCAAAAGAAAACAACGATGATAGAATCGAGAATTTTACATTGCCCTTACATCATGATATGGAATACCTATTCTACTCTTTATACAACCAATGGGAGCTTGGGCAGAAAGAAAACGATCTGCAATGTATGTCGATTTTCTATAATATTCTGGCATTGATTGCAAAAACCATTGTCACGAGTGATAACTCAAAAAGCAAATTGCTTTATGATTCAGTTGCATATATGCACGCACACTATCGAGAGATTGATTTCAATATTACAAAGCTTTATGAGCAGACATATATCACTCCCGCTTATTATCGCCGCCTTTTTAATGAAGTTTATAAATGTTCGCCAATTAAATATCTAAAGAATCTTCGACTAAACTATGCAAAACAGCTTTTACGCAGCGGATATTATACCATTACGGAGGTTGCTGAGTTATCGGGTTTTTCGGCATCAACCTATTTCAGCTATGAATTTAAAAAGATGACCGGCTATACACCGTCTGAATATCAAAGTTCCGGAAGGCATAACACTCGCTAGTGGCAAGTATCATCTTCAAAAGAAACAAACAAATAAGGGATTAATATAACAGAAACCGTCGACAAAAATCGACGGTTTCTGCGTTATGCTAAATTTATGATAGATAGTTTGCGAGTATATCGACTCGAATATACTCAACAATTATTATATTAAAGCTGACAAAATAGATGCCAACAGTTCTTATCCTTTAAATTTTTGTTTTTCAATTTCATCTGCAGTTATCCCTGGGTAAGAATACCTACCATTTTTATATGAATATAACTTCCCAACCATAATTGATTGCATAGGGCAAAAATTAAAGCATGCATAACAAAAGTAGCATTGAGCTTCCTTTTTCCATATAGGCCTATTATCAACCATTTCTATTTTTTTAGATAAGCAAATCTTTTCACACACTCCACAGCCGTTGCAACTTAAATCAGCACAAAAGGCAATTTCACTTTTTATATTTTTCGTCATCAAAGACATTACTTTTTCCATAATAGAAGTTACAAAGTTCTCTTCTTCCAAATGCTTTTTTGTATTGATAATGCATTCTTTAATAAATTTCAGTTTAAGCTGTGCTTCATATTCCAATTCAGCTATTTTTTCTTTAGTTATTTTGCTCGGCCAGTTTTTATCCCCAAAGGGTTTTAAGCCCGTAGGCGAATTGTTTGCCATATTAATAATGAAAGATGAATCTAGATTTTTGCCTTTTTTCTTTAGGGCTTTTTTAATAAAAGTATTTGATACGCACATTGTACCTATTCGGGTTGTTATAGAAAAAATATACTTGCTTGATCTTAAATCAAGTTTATCTATAAACACCCTAACAGGAGCCGGAACAGTAGTTAGATAGGTAGGAAATACAAAGCCTATTTTTTCTGCATTAGTTTCTATTGTAGTTTGGTCTAAAAGGCTAACAATTGGAATAAGTTTTGTTTCTGGAATTAAACCTTGCAGCTCCTTTGCAATGTGTAATGAATTGCCTGTCCCTGAAAAATAATAGATTTCAACATTATTCATATCCGCCCTCCTAAAATATAAAACTAGGCTATCCGTTCTGATAACTGGACTGTTAATATGCCCAACACATATTACAACTATAATATCAAAACACACCTGTTAATGCAAGCGCAAAATAAGCTACATTCAAAAAAGATGCCGAACTTTCATTCGACATCTATCTATTGGGAAAGGCTGGCAAAATAGATGCCAGTATGTTGCTGAAAATTAAAATCTCTTGCCGTAAGAAGCTTTTTTGTACTGGCTGCACAAATTGGGGAAGTTTAATTAAAGTGATTGCTTGTAAAGTAATTGTTTATATTTGTATTATGATAGGTTAATCTATATGAACGAATATTTTTACTTTTCTATTAAATTCATCTTGTGTGAGCCCACCATTATCTAATTGGACTTTTAAGTGTTGTAAATTAGTAAATGCAATATCATTGGAATCCAATAAATCCTTATCTTTATTATCAGCTTCCCTTAAAAAAATTGCTTTCTTTATACTTTGGAATTTTTCGTTAGTAATCAATTTACACTCTCGAAGTAATTTAAGTTTTTCCCACTGTTCTTTAATAGATTCACTATCATAGTCTATATTTTCGATATCGTCGATTTCGTCCCATTCTTTATACGTTGCACCGCTTGACATTGCATCTTCAAGCGCCTGTCCTTTTAATTCAAAAAGAAAACTCAATTCACTCATATTGAAACCTCCACATATTTTTATATAACTATAATTACAAGTGCTTTGTCCTTATATTTTCAATGTGTTTTTGCTTTACCAACTCATCGACAAGGGTGTTTGATTTCAGAGTATCATATATTCTATTAACATCCTCGCTTAACAAAACATCAGGCAAAGTGTTTTTATCCTGGGCTAAATGCTTTTTAAGATAATTCCTATTCATTACCTTTACATTATCTGTGGAAACAGTTATTTTCTTTAATTCACATCGCTCGCTAAATACTATGTAGGATAGAAAACAATTAGAGTAATTTTTTTCTAAATAGTTATCAATAGCAGTAATATGACCTTTGTTTTGAAAAACAGGATTATAAAACTTGTTCTTTTTGCCACCCTTAAGGCATTGTGTCCAATTTCTACTTTTATCATCGCCAAATATCCAACCGCTATAATTCTTAGATTCGTATACAAAAATACCCTTACTATTAATTGAAATCAGGTCAACTTCCGTTGTCTCGCCATTTGATTTAGGCAAATAAACGTTGCATAAGATTTTATTTTCACCACATTTTTCTAAAATGCGATAAGTAAGAAACTCACCATAATTTCCTTTGTTTAAAATTAAATTCCACACCGTATTCCCAGTGATTTGAGAATAGGTAGATTTGCTTAATTGAATATTAATTAAAGCTATCCTTATACCGATTATTATTGCAAATACTATTAACGGAAATATTAAATACTCCAAACAAGCTCCTTTGTAATTATAAAAATCTTATTTTAATAATTATACCATAAGTAAAAATGTTTGCTCGCAAGGACATTTTTGCGCAGCCGTCAATGTTCTTAAAGGGCAAACTTGTTTGAATTGCGTTAGTAATCAAGGTCGCTTTGCGACATTGCCCTTTAAGGTTATTATACCATTAACATCCATATAATGCAACGAAAAAAGATGCCAAATAAATTTGGCACCTTTAGACTGCGTGAGGCTGACAAAATAGATGCCAGTTGATTTTTGTATAGATAGGTGCTTAAAAACTGGCATACCGTGCATTATTTGCGAATTTAGTTGCCACGGTACTCATCTCACTGACAATATTAATTCTGCGTTGGTAAAACCAATGTGTTACAATATGTTTCCATTTTATCATCCCAAACTAATGCTTTTACATAGCTTCCGGGTTGAGTACTGTTAACACCAAGTTTAAACGTATGGGTTTCTAAATCTTTGAGAAGTTTAGGTTCCTTTTTAATCTCTATTACTTTTCCATCTGAATTATAAAGAACTAACATCACGTCTACAACAATATCACGCTTTAAGTTGTTTTTTGTTAATATTGAAAATTCTATCATACCATTCGAAGGCATCTTATATATTGGTAATTTTGACTCACCATCATAGAAACACGCTTGACTAATAACAGTAGAATTAATAGTATTATTACTTATAGTTACAGAAATTTCACCTGAAATAGAAGAATTGTTTTTTGCCTTAGCATTTATTTTATATACACCATTTGCAATAATACCATCAATTACTAATTTACCATTTTCATCAATTGAAAGACCTTTTTGTATCTCACCACTTTCATTATACACGCTAAATACTACATCTGTCGGATTTGTACTATAACCATATTGGTCAAGGAAATCCGCCGTATAATATACAATAGTTTGTTTGTTAATGGAGCATGTAATTTTATCAGACCCGGTCAAGGCTAAGTTTACAAGCATAGGGTCGACCGCATCATATTTTTTTAGGCATTTATCTTTGTTAATATAGTAAACAAAATTACCTTGTTCGTTTATTAAACACAAATCAATTGAATTAGGTAAATGTGCAATTATTCTTCCGGCTAAATTATAGATTGTCGTATTTGTAACAACATAGTTATCATTTGCAAAAATAGGTGTGGCGGAATATGTATTTAGAATTTGTGTTAAATCACTTGCGTTAAATCGCCTTGAAGCATAATATATATCATTCCCGTTAAGCATTACTCGCCTTGGCGGATACGCAAATCCATATCCATTATCATAATTACTTTGAGTGATTATAGAATAATCCAATGTGCTAATTGCAATAAAATCACTTCCTGACGAACCTGATTCACCTATATATAAAATATGTTTTTCAGGGTCAATTTCAATATCAGGCTCACTTAATCTAGCTGCACTTGTAAGCTTATCAATTCCGGTTGCTAAATTCAACTCATATAGATAACTAACCCATTTCTGCGTAGCATAAAATAATTTTCCATCTTCAACAGCTATTGAATACGCATCCGATGTGGTGTTATAACTTGTCACCACTTCCATTGAAGTAGTATTTATAGCAGCAACCTTCTTTTCATACGGTAAGGACACATAAATAGAGTCGTGATATAACTCAATATCAGTAGGGGCTGAATTAAACTTAATTTTACTAACAACAGAAAGAGTATCCATGCTTATAACATCTAACTCATACTTTACTGTTGATATAGCATAAATTAGTCCTTTGTTATTATCATCTACCATTTTATCAATCAGTAAGTCGGGTGCCGATACATTTAATGTTGTTGTACTTGTTTTCCCTTGATATGTTGCGGTGATTATTGCCTGACCGGCATTCAATGCAGTAACAACATTCCCGGAAATTCGTGCTACATCAGGATTATCAATCGTAAACTTTACTCGGTCTGTTGCATTTGTAGTTCTATCATCACTAAAAAACGCTGTTACAGATAAATCAAAAGTTTGCCCTGCAGTAGCTGTTATAGTTTCGGGCGATACTTCAATCTTTGTAAGAAGATTCAGATCATTTATTGATTCATATTTATTTATAGTATTTGTGTTACGATCAAATAAAAACACCTTATTATCAATAATTGTTGCAAGGTCTGGACTATATGGTAAATCTAATAAAAGCTCTCCAGAATTTTTATCATATACAAATGTATTTGTAATGACATAGTTGTCATTTGCAAAAATAGGTGTGGCGGAATATGTATGTAGAATTTGTGTTAAATCACTTGCGTTAAATCGCCTTGAAGCATAATATATATCATTCCCGTTAAGCATTACTCGCCTTGGCGGATACGCAAATCCATATCCATTATCATAATTACTTTGAGTGATT
>JAQVYH010000053.1:14006-15776 GCA_029004515.1 Eubacteriales bacterium
ATAGAATAATCCAATGTGCTAATTGCAATAAAATCACTTCCTGACGAACCTGATTCACCTATATATAAAATATGTTTTTCAGGGTCAATTTCAATATCAGGCTCACTTAATCTACCTGCACTTGTAAGCTTATCAATTCCGGTCGCTAAATTCAACTCATATAGATAACTAACCCATTTCTGCGTAGCATAAAATAATTTTCCATCTTCAACAGCTATTGAATACGCATCCGCTGTGGTGTAATAACGATCTATGATAGTCAACGTAGCTTCATCGATAGTTACAATTTGCTTTGCGGACGGAATAGAAATATAAATAATTCCTTTATAAAGGCAAATATCCTGCAAATTACTACTTACCTTGATCATTTTTGCAATCGTCAAGGTGTTCGCATTTATACAGAATAATTGACCAGTATTGCTTGCTACCGCATATATCAGGCTTGAGTCGCTCGAAGTAACCCATTTAGTTATAGTATCACTTACAACTAAATTGTTAGAGGGAGCTGCTGCATAGCTTGGATAAAAATTCAATGAAAAAATAATCAAAATAACCAAAATCGGAATTACCAGTTTTTTACAACCAATTTCACATATCATAATGTTATCCTCCTTTTTTTGATTTACTAATACATTATACAATATATGGATATAATGTCAAGCATTTATTACCTAATTCATACAATAAAGGAATTATTTACAATAAAAAAATTAGCTAAATTTCACAACGGACTATGATAATGAACCAAAATAGTCTGTCTAATACCCTAGGTAAAGGCACAAAAAAGATATTTACGCCGAAGGCGCATACCCCCAAAAGGTTGATAGTGAATCAAAGGCGTTATGAGTGCGCATGCAAACAAGTATCCGACGTGACCGTGATTTTTTTGCGAAAAATGAGGAGCAACGGAGCACATATGAAAAAATCCAACCGCCAATGCGATTGGATTTCTAAATTAGAGCGCAGTTTGCTCCGATTGTGTGAGGCTGACAAAATAGATACCAGTTTGTTTTTGCAAATTATTTGCAACTGAACCGTGAAATTTTCTACCGTTTTCCTTTTCCTTTCAGCACCCTAACAATTTAATTTGCCGAATTATCCGATTGTGTTGGTGTATACTCTTCAACCGTATTCAGTCTTCCAATGTTGCTATATCCGCCTATTACATAAATTTTGTTATTAACTGCAACAACACCCGGCTGTTGTCTGGCTGTTGGCATACTCGTTGTTCTCGCCCACATATTATGTGACGGAATATATTTTTCCATCACATCGGAATTACCGCGTGAATATTCATATCCGCCAATTGCATAGATTATTCCGTCAACTACTGCACAGCCCAAGCTGCTTCTGCCAGTTGGCAAATCTGCTTTCACATCCCAGATGTTTGTCACCGGATTAAACGACATCACACTGCCTAAAGTTCCATTAACAACTCTACTGCCACCAATTAAATAAATATCGCTCCCCAGCACAACAGCTCCCATATTACCCCATCTATCAGGCATATCTGATACTTTCCTCCAGCTATCTGTTTCAGGCGTGTATTCTTCAACAATATTAGGATTTTGATCCCCATCACTAAATCCACCCATTGCATAAAGTTTGCCATTTAACGCTACAAATGCAAAACCCGTCCTTGGTACAGACATGCTGCGTTTCCTTGACCATGTATTTGTTGTAGGGTCATATTCCTCTAATATGTTAGTGTAGTTATATGATTTATCAATACCGCCAAGTGCATATAGCTTATTGTTTAGTTCAGCTATT
>JAQVYH010000054.1 GCA_029004515.1 Eubacteriales bacterium
ATGAATCTTGTCCTTGCAAGCCAAAAACCGGCTAATTTCTTCATTTTCACGTTCTAAAGTATCATTGTCTTGTAATTCTTTATTTTTTTCAAGCCTGCTAAGCAGTCCCAAATCAGATCACCTCATTCAGTAATAAGACTGCGAACATATTCGTTCATTACTGATACAATAGGATTTTTGACATTACCGCCGACAAACGGAACTCCCTTGTTAAGGCCTGTAAGCACAGTCTTTGTGTCGTCCGGCAAAACAAGTGCAACATTCAAATCCAGTATCTGTTCAAAGTCCTTTTTCGAAACTATGCCGTCTACCATTCTATTCAATATGAGAGTAGCTTTATCACTTTGTCTTAGCGCCTCCAAAATATTCATACAAAGCTTCGCATTTCGCAGGGATGATATATCCACCGCGGAAACGAGGTTAACAATATCACTGTTTTCTATTGCAGCTATTGTGGTATCATTGAAGCCTGGCGGCAGATCAATTATTATGTATTCATAATACGGCTTCAAAACATTGATAATCGTTTCGACCGTTTTCTCATCAACATATTCTGCAAATTCAGGACTCCTGGGAGCTGCAAGAACACCCAACCCGCTTCGGTGAAAAGCCAGAACGCTTTTTACTGAATCTATTGTAATAGCTGTTTTTTCCTCTACGATAGTATATATTGTGTCCTTCGGCTCAATATCAAGCAGAATCGGTACATCCCCGAACTGGAGGTCAAGGTCTAAAATAACTGTCTTTTTTCCGGCATTTGCGAGCGCCACGGCAGTATTTACCGAAACGGTTGTCTTGCCCGTGCCACCCTTGCCCCCGAAATACGAAATCACCTTTCTTTGCAGAGAGTGTGTTTCTCTGTCTCCCACTCTCTGACTTTCAATATTGTGTGACTTAAATATAGCTTCCTTGAGCTTTGCCGCATCACTTCCTGTTCCCACAACCTGTCTGATGCCACATTCCATTGCCCTCGTTAGAAGCTCCAAATTAATATCATCAGCCATTACAAGCATTCCTACTCCAACTGATTTGGCGTATATATCAGCTGCAACTACAAAAAGTGAATCCTCCTTGCCGTCTCTTACAAAAATAATGACATCCGGATTATTTCCGAGCAATTTCAGAGATGTCATATTATCGTAATTCAGGAAGCCGACTATTACTATATCGTCATCCTTGAGTAGATTCTTTATTTCTATCTGTTGGTCTATATTATTTGTTACGACTGCAATTTTCAACTTATCCATAATTTCACCGATCTCCTCAATAAATTACAGCTGGAACTTCGATGTAAGCATCATCTCCCAGTCCTCTAAGAACAACAGTAATAAATCCGTTCAGACTTTCATTGAATAGCCTTACACAATCAGCGGCAAGCAATTCAACTGTTATATTTGTATATCCTTTTGTCTCTTCTCCAAAACCCGGTACATTTCCCACAGAAAGAATATTTACATTTTCAATGCACATATATGTCGTAGAAACGTTGTCCTTTGTGTGAGATGCTATTATGTCCACACGGTCCCCCGGCTCAAGATTACCTGCAAGACCCGAAATCTCGTCAACCGACAGAGTAAAAGCTCTGTTTCCCTGACCTATTTTTTGATTCAAACTATCATTGTCCATGCTTCCGAGGGTTAGCGCCTTATGCAAAAGCACCTGTTCTCCCCTCCCGATTTTACATGCTGCGGTTTTCCCTACTACTTCTGCCACATTTGTTATATAGCCTTCGGCAAGCCCGGGTTTCGGAAGATAAGACAGGCTAATCATTTCTTCTGTTATTACGGTGTCCTTTTCTATTACATCATTTGCCACTACAACACCGACAACATCTTGAGCTGCCTTCATACTATTATTTGTTATTTCGTTTATGAACATGTAAACGGTAATCGCCATGGTAATTGCAACAATAGTCGCAATTAAATATATTTTTTTCATACTACACCTCGTCTCTACTCAGTCAACTTCAAGACATATCCCCCAAAATCCTCATCACCTACTGTACCGTTATTCTGCTGAACCGGCATTTTAAGATATGCACCCTTTATTACATCAGCTTCATCTGCATATTCGAGTATAAAAGGCGCAAATCCGATTATTTTGACCTTATCGCTATCGATAAGGTCATAGATCAGTACATTCATTATTCTCGGGCATGATTCAACATAGTGCTGCTTTGTGCAGCCGCCATCTGTTTTATAATGCGTACACAAGCTCATACGATACTGCACACCATCCTTGGCAACACTTGCTTTATTACCGGACGCAGTAGGTAAAACCTGACCAACATAATTCTCACCCGGATAACCGTATTTGAGCCACTTTTCCAGTATATATGAATTCCCATTGGCCCCGTCAAGAACCATATAACCGTAATAACCGTTCACTCCGTCACCACCACCGAATTTCAGTGTGACACTATCATTTGAACCCTTCGAATTCTCAAAAGTACCCTTATTAACACCAATGGGAACCGCCCCGATTACTCCACCGGCCGGCAGAGCCGATGCTGTTGCCTTTTTCTTCACTTTTATATTTTCAACACCTATCACGCGTGCAAGATTGGTTTCTACTTCTTTATTCACATACACACTGACAGAATAGTAATATCCGTCTCTATCATTTCCAAAGATAATATCATTGCTTTCAATATTATCCACTCCATTCTTTTTTCCGTACTCTATAATACGCTCTATTATTTGATTTTTACATTTCGTGTCCCATATTCCGACTGGCAAAAACTCGTAAACTGAAAGGCAGGCTGCATCTGCAGTGTTTTGAGTTTCCGATGCAACAACATAAGCGTATCCTATGTCAATTGTAAGTGCAGCCATTGCCATGAGAACTGTCATGACCAAAGCAATTATGACAACAACAGCCCCATCTTCATTCTTCAAAAAACCTCTCATACTCATTCCGCCTTCATGGTCACACTTGAGGAAATATTTATCTTTCCTGCTCTTGATATTGTTGCTCCGATAAATGTAAGCGGCTCAACATAGCTGTCAACCTTAACCGTTATATCCCCCGAGTGCATGTTGTATGCATTACTGAGGCTTACAGTTGTGTTAAGACCATCTTTAATACTATTGGGTGCAACCGACGTCACCCAATCAATCGTTTCAGTAAGATATGTAGCATAATGGCTATTCACAGCTGCATATCTTGCGCCTTCTCTTGCACAATTGTTTGTGGCAATTTTCGCAGAAAATAACCAACCAAACTCAATTACTCCACAGATCAAAAGGATAAGTAAGGGCAGTATAATTGCAAATTCCACCACAGCCTGACCGTCTTCGTTTTTAAGATTCTTAAATGTTTTTTTCAATTACATTGCCCCCTATCCTTATACTATATTATACTCATCAACCACTGACTTCAAATAATAATATTAATGATACACAGTCAAATGATCCTTAATCTTAGGACTTGGAACTACAAGTGTGGCCATAACGACAACTGTTATAAGTCCGATTAACAATCCACAACGAGCCATACCCGACCATTTTTGTCCTGAAAAAGATCATCATTTTTTTCGTATCTGCATACCTTCTCTTTTATGAAGCAGGAGTTGTTGCAGCAGGAATTTTCTCTGTTACATCATTAAACATATCTCTGATTTTTGGGCCAAGAGCCAAAAGCGCCGCTACAACCACAATTGCTATAAGCCCTATTATTAAACCGTACTCTACCATACCCTGTCCATTTTCATCCTGCAAAAAGTTCATCATTTTTTTCATAATTATTCTCCTTTTAATTTTTTTAACGAATTTCGTTGATACATTGTCAAAATTTTCTTTGAATTTTCGGGTCAAGAACAGCAAGAGTTGATACAACCACAGCTGCTATAAGCCCAATTGTTAAACCGTACTCTACCATAACCTGTCCATTTCCATCCTACAAGAAGTTCATCTTCTTTTTCATATTGACACCTCCCTTTAATATTTTTATTTGTTTAAATCATTGGATAAAGTAAGGAAATAATAAATCCGAGGGAAATGTAAGGTCCCATCGGAGCCATACTTCTAATAGTGCCGGTTTTGCTTATGTACAAGAAAGCTGTATATATGAGCATCCCCAAAGCCATTATTATCATCGCCTGAAGGAACCCCGAAACACCGAGCATGAACCCAATCACAGTGGCAAGCTTTATATCTCCATTTCCTACATTTATTTTCATGTATGACGGAATCATGAATACTACCGATGCCGCAAACATTCCAACAAGCCTTTTAACTATTGGGAGGCTACCGTCCCCCAGGAAGCACATCACAATTCCAATTCCCATAAGCAACAGCAATATGATGTTTGGTATTTTGCGTGTTGCCAAATCCACCGCTGAAATGCAGGCACATAATGAAAATACAAGCAGATAGTATATTTGATTTATCATGCTTTCATGTAGTGTACCTACGAAAGCAAAAACCAAACCAAAGCACAGTGCCCATATTATGTATGAAGGAGCGCCTATCAAAAACAAGGATTTCATTTGCTCATCCGAGCGCTTTTTAATCATCCTTTTAGATGCCTCCAAGCATACAATTCCTGTTATCAATCCGCCTGCCAATAAAAACATCATTCTGTTATCTCCTTAAAAAACAAGGACCATATTCCCATGGGAATACGGTCCTAATTATATGTTTATGATACCACGAACTAAGCACCACAAAAGTGATGCCATCCACAGCAACAAAACTTATATAATCAAAATCGTACTTCATTCGGAAACCAGGCTGCCATAGATATTATCCTTAGGCCCTTTAGCTTTGTGCCCTCACCTTTCGATGAGTTTACCATTATCGGGAAGTTACAATTAAGTATATAATACTATATTCAATTATTCTTCTGTTTTCTGGAAGCTATTAAGCCATCCAAGAAACTGCAATGTTCTTTCAAAAAGCTCTGTTGCGACGGTTTCTGGAATAAAGCGCTCCTGAAACTTTTTATATGAAAAGGGGTAATCGCTTATGTAATAGAACATTAAATCAACCATTATGTTCTCATAATCAAGGCGTTCCTTTTCAAACCTGTTACCCTCCTCTGTCGAGGAAAATCTTTCATTGGTTGCAAGTCTATTTACCAAAAAAGGTATATTATGTGATTTTGGTGTTTCCTTACCGGTATGATAAATGAACATCCCTTTAATCATTCTCTCTACTGCCTGCTCACACAGAACAGCCACATAATTGTATCTTTGGTTTTCAAGCAAAAGCTTTGCTGTTTCTATATCGTAATCGGAAAGAATTTTCCAATGCTGATATTTTTCAGTCCCTGTCATATTCTACCTCATTTAAAAACTTATGAAATTCTCCACTTAATACAAGTTCCTTCAGCGCATCCGATACCCTAGAATCATATTTATCACTCATCTCACAAAGCTCAATAGCTGCATCCTCATAGGTTTTAGGATCATTGTATGGTCGTTTTGTTGTCATTGCATCAAAGCTGTCGGCTACACCTATAATCCTTGCCTCTAATGATATATCCGTTCCGCTTAAGCCGTATGGATAACCACTTCCGTCAAGCCTCTCATGATGTGTTTGCGCAATATCACAAATTTCTTCTGAAAATTTATCCTTGAGAATCTTTTTTGAGTTGGAAGGGTGCTTGTATATTTCCCTAAATTCCTCTTGTGTAAGCTTTGTCTTTTTTTCAAGAATTTGCGCTGGAATAAAGCATTTACCCACATCGTGGAACAGAGCTGCAATAACAAGATTATTAAGTACTTTTTCCGCGCAGTCAAGTTTCTTGGATATTAGCGTACATAAATCTGCTACACGGCTACAATGTTGTTTGGTGTATCTGTCCTTTTCATCAATACGGGTCAATAATTCATTCAAATCATTATTAAAACTGTCAAGATTATTGTAAATAGGTCTTGTGGAAACATAAAAAATCTTTAAATCCATATGACTTCTAAGCAACACCTCATGCTCAAGCCTGTTTGTGTAGAAGCAGTCATTTTCCTTAAGATGAATCGTTTCATTGCTCGTTTCAAGGCTAACCTCACCCTCAACAATGTAAAAAAACTCAACCATATCCTTCTCATCCGCCGGAGTTATCCAGACAAGAGAATTCTTATGTATCTTTTGTACCATTATTTCGGTGTTGGAATGTTCTAAAAGTAAAGCAAGACCTGATTCATCACCGTTCCTCAGAAAATCTACATTTTCCCTTTTTACAATTATACCATCCATCGCCTACTCCAAGTTCCTCTACAGTAAATTTCCATTCCATTGTCAAGAATTTCTTCAACTATCCCCATTTTGTTTTCTATCTCTTGCGCCGAAAACACCTGAGGTTGAATGTCATATTCTTCCTTGCCGCAAACGCTCAAAAGCCTTCTCAACGCATTATTAATATCATATTCGTCTGTTAAAAAGAATGCCAAATCAACATCACTTTCCGAATTGTATGTTCCTTTATAGTAAGATCCAAATAGATATATGCTACAAAACGAGAATTCATCCGCAACGCTGTCAACAATTCTTATAATTATATTGAAGAGTTCTGCATTCATCCAGCAGTTATCTTCTTACAACCCTAAGAGGATCAATATATATTGTGTGGCCCTGAATCTCATATGCAACATATTCACAGAGAACCTCTATGCCCAATTTTGAAGCCTTTTCAATTTCTTTGAATGCAACTGCGTTTGTTTTCTCTACGAGTTTATCAATGTCTAAATTATTCGCTGACATTGCCTTATTAACCATTTTAAGAATCTTTTGGTTTGCCTTTTCAACCATCATATCAACCTTGGCATAATCCTTTTCGCTTATGTCATCAACAGTGACATTCTGCATATAGGCTTCAACCTTAGTGTTAGCTTCACCAATAAATTTGTCTGATACGTCATTGCTTGCGAAGGCTGTTACACTGAACGATAACACCATAACCAGCGCCAATACCATTACCAACAATTTTTTCATCTAAAACAACTCCTTAAATTTTTTGGAACAAAAAAAGCGACTGCTACCACAGCCACCTAAAGACAATCAAAAACCCCTGACAACGGAATTTTATTGATTTGATTTTAAACGGCACCTGGCTACCTTAGATTTCTCTTTAGGCCCTATAGTTTTGCGTCACTGTCTTTCGGCAGCTTTGCCTTTTCGTGGGAGCATGTTCCTTTGCTCAAAAATATGATATCAAATGTATACTAATTTGTCAATAGCTTTTCTAGAAAAAAAGGCTTTGTTGCAAAAATATGTAATTTATTGCAGACTTTGCACATCCCATTTTGTCTATTTTACACAAATTTAGCCGACTTCACTGTGTCAAGCCTAACCTCACGATCAAATGTTAATGCAGCGGACTGTTCATTATGGCTCACAAACAGAACCGATGTCATGTTCCTCTTGCAGTAATTCTTTATTGCCTCGCAGATTGCATTGTTTGATTCTTTGTCCTGCGAGGAGGTTATCTCATCAAGCAAAAGCGTTGACGGTCTGACTGCAAGTGCTCTTATTAGGGCAATTCTCTGCAGTTCGCCCCCGGACAGCTGCATCGGATACCTTTGCCCCATTTCAATCTTCAAACCAACAAGCTGCATCAGCTCTTCGAAGTATTCATGTCTGTTTTCTCTTGAACATATCCCGTGATATACCGGAGCCTCTGTGACTAGCTCTTCTATCTTCATTTTCTGATTCAGTGAACCTGCTGCACTCTGGAACACATATTGAGTGCCAACATTATATTTTCCGTATACAACCTTTGAATCATTTACCATAACGCATCCGCTGTCATAAGACTCAAGCGCCGAAATAATGCGTAGCAGTGTAGATTTACCGCTGCCCGACCTCCCGGTAATTCCTACTATTTCCCCGTCGGCAGCACTAAAGTTGAAGTCACCAAAAACCATATTACTGCCGAAGCTTTTGCACAGCCCTTCGATTCTTATCATTTTTATCCCCCATATTAAGCACAGTCAGCTTGTTAAAATTAAGCAAATCCGATTCATCGTGGGTTACCACAATAATACCGCAACCGCTTTCCAAAGAATAATCGGTGATTATATCGATTATTTCATTTTTAAGAGTTCTATCCAGTGATGCAGTTGGCTCATCAAGAATCAGAATCGACGGCTTAGTAATTAGACTCATAGCAAGCAGACAGCGTGCCGCCATTCCCAGCGAAAGTTCATGCGGATACATTTTAAATATTTCTGCGGGATTCTCAAATCCCATTTTAGCAAGAATTTCACAACAGATAAAATTATCAGGTTTTTTATATTTTCCAGAAATCACAGCTGCTGATCTGATTTGCTGCCCAATCTTCGTCAGAGGATTAAGAGAGCCCGCTACGTCCTGTGGCATTAGAGATACCATGCTTCTTCTGAAATTTCTCATTTCATCCCCGTCACCTTGCGTTATCTCAATACCGCAAGCGTGTATTTTGCCACTTATATAACAACCTGTATCGAGAAGCCCCATTATTGCGTTAATAAATGTGGTCTTGCCTGCACCGTTAATGCCCGTGACCGCAAGCGTCTGCCCACAGTCAAGCTGCACGTTTATATTTTTAAAAACATATTCACTTTCGGTATAACCCACACATAGATTTTTACATTCCAGCAGCATATTTATTTTCCTTTATCATATAGATTCTCGCCAATAAAGTTTATTGACAGTATAAGAAGGGTTACCGCCCCACACGCCGGCAGCCATACCCACCATTTATCTAAAAGGACACTTTTGCTCAAAACAATAGAAATCATATTGCCCCAGGACGGATGCGGATATGAGATTCCAAAACCGAGAAAGCTCAACGTTGCTTCTGACAGTACTGCGCCACTGGCAGCTACTGCCGCGCATGAAAAAATCTGCGGAGCAAGATTCGGCAAAAGATGTCTAAACATTACACTTCTCTTCGGCAAGCCGAGGAGCTGTACCGATTTTATTATATCTGATTCCCGCAGACTGCGGACCTTTGCCCTTATAAGCCTTGCCGTCATCGGCCATCCAAACAGGGCAATAACTACTGCGGTCATAAATGCTCTGACAAACACATCTACATTCAAATCCGCCAAAACCGATCCGAGAATCAGGACAATACATATTACTGGCAAGCCCAAAACTATGTCAGAAATACCCATAAGCAATCCATCAGTTTTCTTCCTCGAAAGTCCGCTTACAATCCCTACTATGAGAGATATAAGCATTTCGGCTATACCTGCGGCAAGACCAACAAAAATTGAAATTCTTCCTCCGAATAAAAGGCGAATAAGAACATCACGTCCAACTTCATCTGTGCCGAGAGGATGCGCCCTGCTCGGTGGAGAATATGCCCCTAATATATCTGTATCAAGATAGGATACCCCCGCAAGCATGGGACCAAATACACATGCTGCAGTAATAACCGTAATAATCAGCACACCTGCCCATAGCTTGATTCTTCTGTTCACGGTCAATCCTCCCTGATTCTCACGTCGACTTTTCTATAAATTGTATCACTCAATCCGTTGCATATAACAACAAGCGTTCCGAAAATGAATGTATATCCCATAAGCAGAGGAAAGTCCCTTGCCATAGCGGCAGAATACGCCATATTTCCAAGCCCGTCAATCCCGAATATTTTTTCTACAACAATCGCACCGCCAAATATATATGGAATACTGTTGATGATGTGCCACCAGAGAGGAATACGAGCATTTCTGAGGGCAAACTGTATAATAAGCTGCCACTGTCCGAAGCCCCTTGCCCTCGCATAAGTAATATATTGTCTTTCCATTTCATCGGCAATTGATGCTGTCATCAGCTTTATAAAACCGCCCATTGAAGCTAAGGCTAATGTAATGCCAGGCAGTATAAGATGAAAGAGAACGTCCATATATTCCCCTATACCATACAAACCTGAATCAACTGTTTTAAATCCGCTGAAGGGAAAAACCCTTAAATCATAGGAAAAGAATTTACGAAGAAGAATTGCAATAACGAACACTGGGACTGACAAAAGAAGCGCAACGGCAAAATTATATATCCCCCATATATGCCTCTTCTTTCTGAACCGAACAATGCATATCGAAATAAGAATCCCCAGTATAAGCTCTGCTGCAAGTGCAAAGGCCGAGAGCCAAAAGGTTTCTACCCATTTATCACCAATGACAACCATGACTGGCCTTTTATATTCCAGCGAATCCCCTAGGTCACCACGAACCGCAAATGACAGCCATGCACCATAGCTTTTTATTACGGAGTCCGAGCTACAGTTCCCGAGTGCTTCTATTCTTTCCTTGCTGACTCCGCTGAGCAGACCTCTGTCATAAAAACTGCCTGGAACCGAATAGATTATGAGATACGTCAAGAAGGACAACAGGAATATTGAAATAAGCATTAACGTTATTTTTCTGAGCATCAGCCTTCACCGATCAATCCTTTACTTCTATTTTGTAAAAGTCCTTAAATACACTTCTGTTTCCGGATGCTGTTACATTCCTCAGAGTGTTTTTGTAGACAAGAATACTGTCCCTTTCGTAAAGAGGAATACAAGGGAGGTCTTCATTAATGATTTTATCCGCCTTCTGATAGAATTCCTTTCTCTCATTACGCCTGAGATGCTCTCTTCCCTGGGCATAAAGAGCATCCAGCTTCTCATTGGAGTAATTATGAATATTAATGCCCCCACCCGTTTCAAACAGAGCAGAAGTATCGTCAGGCTCAATTGACATAGTCCAAGCGAATACCCAGCTTTGCGCCGAGCCATCAAACACTTTATCAATCAATGTATTGAAGTCAACGATCTGGACATTCATTATAATTCCTGCCTTGGACAGATCGTTTTTCATAACCGGAAGCAGTACATCATTTACCTCGTTCGGGCTTTCAGCCATCAAGGTAAACTCCGCCCTTTTTCCGTCTTTTTCGTATACACCGTCACGCATTATATAGCCGCTGTTCTCAAGCGTATCTTTTGCTTTTTGGATGTCAAATTCATATCTGTTTACATCCTCTGTGAACGTAAATGAATTTCTTGAATCAACAACGTCCGCCACCTTTGCCTTATCGCCGAAAACCTGTTTTACAAGCGCACGCCTGTTTGTCGCATATGCAATAGCTTGTCTTAGCGCAACATCTGAAAGCAACTCATCAGAACAGTCAAAACCTATTGTACCGACAGTATTTGAGGCAAAAGACTTCTTCTCGAATCCGTCCAAGCTTTTTGCTGTATCAAGATATTCCACCGTTGAGGGTACAAGAGTCAAGTCCCCCTCTCCGAGTTTAAGCCTGCCAAGCTCCTCGCCGATTGCAGTTGATTCATAAACAAGTCTTTTAATTTTAGGTGTGCCCTTTCGATAAGCCTCATTTGCCACAAGCACTGCACTGCTCCCGCTTTCATACTCTGAAAGAATATACTGACCGCTTCCCATGGGCTTTTCGTTAAGTTTCTGAATCCCTGATATATCACCCTGAGTATATGTTCCTCCGTAATATTTTTCAGAAAGAATACCAAAGGTGAATGCAGCCGGAACTGCCGCACTGGCATTTTCCAGAGATACACTTATATTCTTTCTGTCAATGACCTCGACTCCTGCTATTTTATCACTTTTCCCGTCAAAGTAATCCCAAAATCCAACAATGCCAAGACCACTTAAATCATAACTTCCATCATATGCCGAATCTGCAAGCAATTCCAGTGTAAACGCTACATCCTCAGCAGTTACTACGGAACCATCGGAAAACTTTGCGTCAGAAAGAGTAAATATGTATTTGCTCCCGTTATCCTCTGCTTTATATTCAGCAAGACCGGGCACAGGTTCGCCCTCAATGCTTATTTCAATTAGTGAATCAAAAATAAGATTACATATGTCAATATCGGATGCAACCTGCGCAAAAAGTGGGTTGAAAACTCCGTTGATTTTTTCTCCAAGGAAGGTAAGTTTAGTCTTGTCCACATTTGTTTTAGGTGCACACCCTACAAACAATGCCACTATCATCAACCAGATAACTATGCCGAACCCGATTTTTCTTTTCATCTGTATATTCTCTCTTTCTATGTTATTTGTTTTTATTCTAACACATCACATACCATAAACTCAAGAGTATTACGATAATTTATGGAAATTGCTAAAAACAACTAATAATAGTTCTATTTGAAACTTTGTGATATATAAATATTTTGAAATAAAAGTCTTTTACGCTTTGTCTGAAATATTTCGGTAAAAACAAAATGCTCGAGGTTATATAATATCGAGTATTATAGGAGGAACAGCAGGGGAGTAAGTGACTGATTTTTTGCATAAAAAAATCGGAACAAGTGTAACTTGTTCCGACGTGTGAAGAAAGGTATATTTTAATACAATACCTTAATGGGATGAGAACTACATTTACAACACTGTATTTGTTATTTACTTTTTTCTGAGTTAATTTTTTTGTGTGTTAAGTTTCATCCTCTTACATCAAATACAAACAGTGCAATACTTTATACAGAAAATTTTTTTCTATATTGCAAAGGTGAAATACCAAAAAATTTTTTGAAAGTATTACTAAAATAATATATGTTATCAAATCCTATATTTTCAGCAATTTCACCTATAGTCAAATCACTGTTAACCAACAAATACTTACTTTTATCAAGACGAATCTTTTGAATATACATCATAGGTGTCATTTTAGTATTTTTATTAAACTTATCAATTATTGTTTGTTTTGAAACAAAAGTCTTACTCGATAAATCATCTAATGTAATTTTATTAGTATAGTTTTTTGCTATATAATCAATACAAGCGGATGTAATAATATCTTTAAAGCTTTTTTCTGTATTTGACAATAAAATAAAAATGTCATCAATATAATGTTTGATAAGTTTTTCATTACATTCAATAATCGCCTTTTCCATATACTTTGTTGTGTTTTCAAGTCTTACGGTATCTTCTACATTGACCAAACCATTTTCTAATTTTAAAGGAAAATCATCAAATTGAATGTATATGCACCTAAGTTTATTTAAGACTTTTCTTTTGAAAAAACTCTTTTTATTAAATATAACTATTTTGTTTTTTCCCACCGGATAATTTACACCTGAAAAACAACATTCGAATTTTCCTTCTAAAATAATAAAAATAGCGTTTTTTTCATGACTGCCATTTTCAACAATAAATTTTTCGCGAGTAATTATTTCACAATAATAATTCATAGCAAATCTCTTTAATATTTTATAAATTTATCATAATATATTGTATTTACAGTACATTTATTAACTGATATGATTAAATTGTACACAAATTCATCATTTTTGTCAAGGAGTGATTCACATTAATATTGAACTAAATATTTCAAGAAACATTAATACTGATGTTTTAGTCATAGGTGGAGGAACATCAGGCGTTTTCTCTGCCATATCTTCTGCAATGGCAGGAGCAAAAACAGTTTTAGTTGAAAAAAACAGTATGTTAGGAGGTACAGTAACTGTAGCGAATGTTAATTTCCCCGGTCTGTTTTTTGCTTGGGGAAAACAAATTATTAATGGACCATGTTGGGAGGCAATAGAAAGAGTCATAAAACTCGGTGGCGCTACAATGCCTGATATAACCTTTAAACCCGAAAAACATTGGTATGAACAAATTAGAATAAACAGATTTATATATACAGCAGTATTATGTGAGATGTGTCAAGAGGTTGGGGTTAATACACTTTTAAACGCAATGATTACAAAAATTGAAGAAACAGCAACCGGAATAATATGCTATATTACTGAAAAATCAGGCATTACTGCAATTTACGCAAAAAAAGTTGTTGACGCAACTGGCGATGCAAATGTTATACAAGCTGGTGGATATCCCATTATAAAAAGCAAAACTCAACAACCTGCAACACCTCAAAATCATATATCAGGATATAATATGGAAAATGTATCCTTATCTGAAATTAATTCATTTTTTAAAAAAGCAGATTTTCCTGTATATATCACTGCTGAAAAATTAATTTCGTATTTACGCATTAATAAAATTGATGTTCACATTCCATGCGAAAATGCTGATACATCTTCAGGCAAAACAAAAGTGGAATTTAACTCTTTATCGTTACTACTGAAAATATATAAATTCTATCGACAAATTAGAGGACTTGAAAATATATACATTGATTTTATTGCTGAAGAAACAGGCATTCGTGAAACGAACAGAATAGTTGGTGAAAATATAATTACAGCAGAAGATTACATAACCGGTATTACCTATAAAGATTCTATATGTTATGCATTTTATCCTATAGACCTTCATGTCATGAGTGGAATAGAAAAAAAATATCACAAAGAAAATATTGTGGCTAAAATACCTTATTCTGCATTAATACCCAAAAATTCGAAACACATATTGTGTGCAGGACGATGTATTTCATCAGATACATATGCGAATAGTGCTATTCGTGTTCAATCCGTATGTATGGCAACAGGTCAGGTGGCAGGCTGTGCTGCCGCATTATCGGCTCAAAAAGATTTATTTGTAAAGGATATACCCTATGAAGAATTATGTGAAACATTAAAATCGATAAATGCAATTATTCCTCCTGTTGTTAAATAAAAAGAAGGTCTTTCTTCAAATAATTACAAAATTTCTTAGTGATTTTTGAGGATTAAAATTTAACGACTACCCCATAAGTTTAACGATTACAATTAAAGATAGAGAGCCACCGGAAACTTTTTGATGTCTACGGTGGCTCTTCCTATTTTATTTTTAACAAAAAAAACTACAAACCTCATAATTAGCTTGACTTCAAGGTTTTAGGAAAAAGAAAAAGAACGATTATTCTATCTAATAATCGTTCTTTTTTGGTACGCCCGACAGGATTCGAACCTGCGACCTATTGATTCGTAGTCAATCACTCTATCCAGCTGAGCTACGGGCGCTTATATTAAATTTTGTACATCACTCAACGTGCAAATGGTATGATATCACAAAAAGATATATTTGTCAAGGGATTTTTACAAAAGTTGGATGTTATAAGTATTGATATTTATGAATAAACTATATAAAATTGGTGTTTATCAGAAAGGATCTTTAGTATGAGGAAATTCAAGGTTTATCTTGTAAATATTCTAATAGCTTTGGGAGTTGGTAGTCTTTCGGCATTCCTAACGCGGAATCAAATGGACATATATTCGAAGCTTGTCCAGCCGCCTCTTTCTCCTCCAGGGTGGCTGTTCCCAATAGTGTGGGGAATACTCTTCCTGCTGATGGGTATCTCAGCTTCAATGATCTGGCTATCCGACAGCTTTGAAAAAGAAAAGGCCCTTACTGTGTATGGAATACAACTGGCAGTCAACTTTTTGTGGTCCCTTATATTTTTTAATATGCAGGCATATTACCTTGCTTTCTTCTGGCTACTGCTACTCCTTGTACTAATTATAATAATGATTTACAAATTCTCACAAATCAATAAAACTGCGGCATATTTGCAAATCCCATATCTTTTATGGGTTATATTTGCGGGGTATCTTACTCTAGCAATAGCAATTCTTAATTAGGGCTTATAAAAATGCACAGAACACATAAAGTCGGTTCGTTTCTTTCTTGTTTAAAAACAAAAGGCTTTTCTCCTAATGAACTGCCCCAATTTGTGCAGACAGTACAAAAAAGACAGCCTATGGTAGTTAATATTAAATTTTCAAGCAACATACTGACTTCGTTTTTCAAACGGAGTCAGTTTTGTTTTAAGTTGAATTCT
>JAQVYH010000055.1 GCA_029004515.1 Eubacteriales bacterium
AGCTCATTTGCCTTGTTAATCATTTTATCATCAACATCGGTAAAATTCTGTACGAAAGTTACCTTGTTGCCTTTATATTCAAAAAATGAACGAAGTGCATCAAAAACAATAAAAGGTCTTGCGTTACCAATATGGAAAAAGTTATATACGGTAGGACCGCATGAGTACATCTTCACTTCTCCCTCTTTAATGGGAACAAATTCTTCTTTTGACTGTGTAAGAGTATTATAAAGCTTCATATTCTCATTAAATCCTTTCATAAAATTTAACTAAAAACTACATATTGGGTACAGTAACACTTTTTGTCTAGTATATTGTATCCTATAATAGACAATATTTCAACCTACTTTAGAAAACTTTCAATAAATTTTTGCACAAAATTTCTTTTATATAAACTGAATATTTTAGAAAATGTAGTTTTTGTCTATTATATTCAAAAATAATCAAGCCCACTTAACACATAAAAATGCTAGGTGGGTTTGTAAATAATCATTTGATATTAATACTAACAATCTGCTTAAGCATTGGTATCATAGAATCCTTGTGCCATATAAAAGCTTTAATAGTCTTGGCTCTGCGAGAGTTATCATCAAGAATTAACTTAGCAGATATAAAGTCACCATCATTCTTTGCAGATGAAACCGAAATTAGTGTGTTGTTATCCCCGTACAAGGCGATGTGCATATAGACATCTTCGTTGTCTTCTATCTTTATATTGGCAGAGCCTACAACTGAGGAAATTGTATCAAGTGCTGTAATTGTATTACCATTTTCATCTGTCACATTTAGTGCAGAAACGGAATCTTCAATATAATCGATTTCAAAGGCAGATGCATCAGCAATTAAAACAGCAGAATCATAAACAGGAATATAGTAGAATGTATAGCTATCACCATTCTTTTCCCATTTCCTAATATTATATACATCACCGGTTCTTAAATCCACATAAACAGGATTGTCAAAATTGCCTTTGCTCACAGTGTAGGTAATAGGTGATGTTACTGTGCTGTTGGTTGGAGTATCATCTTTAAACCAGGTTGCAATAACCTGCTTTCCTGTGCCGGTTTTTTCGTAAGCAGTAGTATGAAGCAATCGGGAAGTTTCGGATGTGGTGTAATCATACCCTGCAATTGGATTAAGTGTATTATCAAAAACAGATGCGATATTCTGCAAGGTATAATATGCAGGCTTAATAGACTTAACTGACATATCTTCGTTAATCTTAATAAGACCCTTCGCATTCTGTGTTATCGATCCATCAGCTTCTTGCCTATACATTAGATCAATCATGGTATAATAGCTGATAACTACATTTTTCGATCTTGCATCTAAAAGCCTTCTGGTTACCCATTTAGATTGAATTACAGGGCTTGATGACCATCCACCAAGAGCACCTGCACCACCAGCGCGATCAGGAGCGCCAGTTTCGCCGCACCAAATTGTTATTGGATGTTCTGGTGTTGAATAGGCCTTGATTGTGTTTGTCCAGGTATAATTGTTATTACTATCTGGGTTTGTTGAATAGCCATGAACAGATACATGGTCGATAGTATCAAGTCTGCCTCTACCTTATATAGCGTTCATAAAGGATTTGAGCGTAGTTGAAGCAGTACTTGCTGACGCAAGGCCGATAACCTTCGCATCAGGATCAACCCTTTTGATTATGTCAGAAGTTCTTATAAAGAATGTAACATAGTCGCTCATAGTATTTGCATCACCATGGTCAGCCTCATTCCACACTTCCCACTCACCGACAACATCTTTATATCTTGTCACCATTCCTTCAACCCATTTATCCCATGCAGCAAGAGCCTCATCGGAATATGGAAGTCCACCTGAGAGTGTTGTACCGCCGCCACCTTCATAGATATCATTACCATAGCAGGTATTTATCCATGGCGTTACACCACGCTGTGCCATATCGTAAACAACCGCATCAAGCCACGCCCAATCATAGACACCTTTTTCCTTTTCACACTTTGCCCAACCGCCTTGAATACGAGCTTTTGTAACACCTAACTCACCGAGGTATTCCTTATAGTTATCATATATAGCCATATCCCTATCCAAACATTCACAACCAATTGATAGCCAATCACAATCGATTTCCTTGGCATTTCTCTTGTGGGTAGTACCGATTTTATCATAGGTAATTTTACTTTCAGATACATTAAAAGATACGGATGCAGTCGTTATAGATACTCCTAATGAATTCGTAATAACAGCATATACACTATGGTCACCAAGAGTAGCATTTACATAACTACTATTAAATGGTGCTTCGGTGACTTCGCTATATTTTACGCCATCAATAAAATATTCGACTTTAGAAATCTGCGCATCGCCACTTTCAGCGTCAACGCTTAATGATATGGTTTCGTTCATATTATAGACATCACCCATTGCCGGTGCATAGATAAATCCAACAGGGTCAGTCGCATTTGCCCGTACGATTTTACCATTAATACCCTTTACTGTTAAGCCTGTAATAATTTCGCCATTAACACTACATGCAGGGGTAATATCACAGCTAATATATTTGCCAACATCAGCAGATGTAACTTTATACTGCTTAGAATTGGAGTCTTGCACTTTAACAGGGTTGACAAGCCCCTGACTATCATCAGAAGAATACCAAACATAACTACTAGATTCGTCCTCGTGCTCACCATCGTATGCAAAGGTATAGTTTGCAGTAAGATACTGATCAACAACAGGTGTGCCACTAACAGATGGATCATAGGCAATAGGCTTTGAGATAGCTTGTGCATAGACCTCAAATTCGGACACCGAAAGGTTTTCCTTTGCAGTCTTAATAATTCTTACATAGCGGTATTTTGCAGATTCATTAACATCACAAGTCCAATACTCCTTATATGTATATGAAGATGAACCTTGAGAGCCAACAACAATATACTCAGAAAAATCCGCAATATTGGAAAGTTGAACCTCAAAATTCTTCCTATCAGCACTCTTGTTAGTATCTCTTCTCCCCTGAAGTTTAATAGTAGCAATGCTATATACATCCCCTAAATCAACCATATACCAAGGGCACTCGGTAATTGTAACTGTTGACAGATAACCAAGCCAGAATGTGCTTAAATCACTATCAGCTCCAAGAGTTGCTGCTCTTGTTGAACCCCCCTCTAAGGTGGAGCCTTCATTAGAGCCAAGAACATCTGAAGTGAGGCACAAATTTTCCGTTAACTCACCCTCTGCTGACGCTATAGGTATTATAGAAACAAAAATTATGATTGATAGAATAATTGATATTAATCTTTTCATACTGTCACTCCTTATATTTAAATATATTCTATCATACATTACACAACAAAGGCTATTCTAATTTTGCACAACAATATGATTATATTCGAATGTTCGTCTGCAACAGAAAATGTCAGAATAATAGGGTTTTTGCGATATTTTACCACGCTAATTCCGTTGACAAAAAACCTATATTATGTTAATATACCAATCGTAGGAAAAAGGAGGCAGTATTAATATGACATATGATGAAGCTTTTAAAAAAGTAAAAGAAATGTTCAACAAAGTTAAAACAGAAGGCTTTAAGGAGTTCTTTGCTATACAGGTAAATTTGACAGATGAGGATTGTAGCGGTATATTCTACATTGAATATAAGGATTCTAAACTCTCTGTAGAACCATATGACTATATCGACAGAACTACTAGTGTTACAGCAGAAAGAGCCGAGCTTATGAAGATTTTCAGTGGCAAAGCTAATGTTGTAAAGGCTATTGAAAAGGCTAAGATTGAAGTCAATGGTGATGCAGAAAGCTTAATCCAGCTTGCAGATGCAATTAAAGCTACAGGCAAAAAGCCATCTGCAAAGAAGGTTGTTAAAAAGGACAAGCCTAAAACGGAAGATAAAAAAACATCTGATAAGAAAACTAAACCTAAAAAAAAGGTTGAACCATCTAAAAAGGTTGAACCGTCAGAAAAGGTTGAACAGGTTAATCTTTACATTGCCGAGGCTCAGCCGAAAGTTAAAAAGACTAAAAAAACCAAGTAATAAAAAGCAGAGCCTGAGCTCTGATCAGCGTGTTGATAAACCTATAGACACGCTGGCAGACTGCGAAAAAGGAAGTTAAATTGGACATTCCCGACATCGTCGGCGTACGAGGGTACGGTAGAGGTCGGGACGGGTGAAAGCAAGCAATGGCGTAGGTTTTCAGGTAAAACCTACGCCATTATAATCATATATTATTATTTTTTATAGAACAAGCAAGAGATAAATATTTTCTATTTTGCTTGTGGTTGAACGACTTTTTCGACGGTCTGAAGCAGAGCCTGAGCTCTGCTTTTTTTATTACTTAATTCGCTTTAATGTTTCTATAACCATATTCCATACTCTCTCAACTGATGATACACTAACATTTTCTCTTGGAGTATGAATCTCCCTTTGATCCGGACCAATTGAGACACAGTCGAGACCGGGTATCTTTCCTGCAAAAAGCCCACACTCAAGTCCTGCGTGAATAGCTTCAACCTTTGGCTCATATCCATACTGCTCTGTGAACACTTGGATAAATAAATCCCTTAATGGCGAAACCTGAGCATACTGCCAGCCAGGATAATCACCGGAAACTTTAGTTGTACCACCAAGAGATTTAGCTAAACACTCAATTTTCTCTGAAAGCATTTTCTTCTGTGATTCAATACTGCTTCTTACTGAAAAATCTGCTATAACACAATTCTTTTCAGTTTTCACAACACCGAGATTTAAAGAGGTCTGCACAAGTCCTTCAATATCAGGACTCATTGAAATAACGCCATGGGGAGCGCAGCATAGAAGCGTAATAATCCTTTTTGTTGATTCTTCATTCATAGGGATAGTGTACTGTATTTTTTCACACGTAACAGTTACGCCGTTATCAATTACTGCTAACTCATTTTTTAGTTCAGCATCAATATCTTCGCAAATAGAGTTAAGCTTATCTGGGTCAGTAACGATAACTTTTGCTTCAGCTTCTACTGGAATTGCATTATCCTTAAGCCCACCTTTAACGCTAATAATTCTTACATCTAAACCGGAAGCAATTTTATACAATACTCTGCCAAGGATTGAGTTTGCATTTCCTCTTCCCTTATCAATCATAATACCAGAGTGACCACCGATAAGACCTGAAATCTTTACGATGCACGCATCACCTGTGAACTCTTCATATTCGACGGGAATAGTAACCTCAGTAACATTACCACCAGCACAGCTTACTGTGAAAGCACCCTCATCTTCAGAATCAATGTTAATCATTGTTTTGCCCTTTAGTGGCGATACATCAACCGATGCAGCACCTAAAAGTCCGATTTCTTCATCAACTGTAAATACTGCTTCAACCCTAGGGTGTTGCAGAGTATTCGAATCAAGAATTGCAAGCATCATAGAAACAGCAATACCATTATCTCCACCCAATGTTGTGCCATCAGCGGAAAGGATATCACCATCCAAAACCAGGTCAATTCCTTCCTTTGTCATATCCTTTGTACAGCTTGCATCCTTTTCGCAAACCATATCAATATGTCCTTGAAGAATTACGGGGCTTGCATCTTCATAACCAGGGGTGGCTTGTTTTATCACAATGACATTGTTCGTATCATCTTGATAGTATTCTAAATTTCTTTTATTTGCAAAATCTACTATCCAATCACTAATTTCTTTTGTGTTGCCTGATCCGTGAGGGATAGCACAAATGGCTTCAAAATAACTAAACAACTCTTTTGGATTAAGATTTTCAAGCATAATAATTACCTACTCCCTTTATACACAATAAATTTATTATTAAATAATACCTGCATATAGTTAACTAATCTGTTATACAGAGGCTCGGATTCGTCACCATACTTCTCCCTAAGCAGCAATGCAATATCGCCAACAGTCTTTTCCCCATCTATCTGTTGCCATATATAGCTTCCATATTCATCCAAATCAACAAAGCTTACTTTAGGCGTTTTAGCGGCAAGCTGCGCAATCTTGCTAAAAAAACCTTTATGCGTCATAGCTATAACAACAATTCCATTTTTTATTTCCCAACTATATTTATCTGAAATAATTGGAATGAAATCTAGAAAATTCTTTTTTCTACCCATATATATATCACCTATTCTATGTAAAAAGGGCCATATATATTATGACCCTTTTTATAGATTATAAAACAATATTATTTGCTAGCTCTTTTGCCACCCTTTACGGCGAAGAGATAAACTAAATAAAGAAGTGCTGCAAAGCAGAATACCGAACCAATCTGTCCTATATTTATACCCATCGCAGATAAATTAATCTTATCTCCAAGTGATGTGCCACCAACTGTAACAACTGCAAGAACTGCAAGTATAATACCGATAAGACCTTCACCAGCTATAAGACCTGAACTGAACAAAACGCCAGACTGTACAGCCTCTTCTCTTTCTTCTTCCGAACTAGTCTTGCGTTTTTCAATCCACCAACGAAGAAGACCACCAGCCATAATCGGTGTAGAAAGGCTGATTGGAAGATAAAGACCAATCGCTACCGGTAATACAGGAATACCAAGAACCTCAATTACAACTGCAACAAATACGCCCATTAATACAAGTGCCCATGGAAGATTTCCTTCCATAACACCTTCAACAATAAGCTTCATGAGCGTTGCCTGCGGAGCAGCTATTTCGCTACTACCAAAGCCCCAAGCAGCATCAAGAAGATAAAGAATAGCGCCAATCGCTAATGCTGAAACTACACAACCGATAATTTCACCAATCTGCTGTTTTTTAGGGGTTGCGCCAACAAGAAAGCCTGTCTTAAGGTCCTGTGATGCATCACCAGCCATAGCAGCGATGATACAAATGATTGAACCGATTGAAATAGCACCAATCATACCATTAATACCTGTTGAGCCTGTAGCCTTTAAAATTACGGTAGCAAATAGAAGTGTTGCTATTGTCATACCTGAAACAGGATTGTTAGACGAACCGATAAGACCAACCATTCTTGATGAAACAGTTGCAAAGAAGAAACCAAATACAACAATAATAAGTGCACCAAGAAGATCAACAGGAATAGTAGGCGACAGCCACATAAAGAGAGAAGTCACTAACACACCAATTACAAGTGTAGGGAAAGATAAATCCTGTTCTGTACGAAGTGTATTTTCACCCTTCTGTCCGTAACCTTTGATAGCATCTTTGAATGCACGTACAATCATAGGTAAGGTTTTAACAAGGCTAATAATACCGCCTGCCGCTACAGCACCTGCACCAATGTACTTTATATAATTTGACCAAAGAGCAGCTGCGCCACCCTGATTATAAACCTCTGCAACAGAAACAGTAGCAGGGAAGATAACAATATCATTACCAAACATTGCAATAAGAGGCATTAATACAAACCAAGCAAGAGTACCACCAGCGAACAGATACGATGAAACCTTCACACCACAGATATAGCCTACTCCTGCAAGAGCCGGAACTACATCCATACCAAAGCCGGCACCCTTTAGGACATTCTTTGGAATATCCCAAGAAATACTACTTGGGAAAATCTTTAATCCATCAGCAATAAACTTATAAAGAGCAGCGATACCAAGACCTGAGAAAACAGTATTAGCTTTTGCTCCGCCCTTTTCACCTGCGATAAGAACTTCTGCGCAGGCTTGTCCTTCTGGATATGCTAATGTTCCATGCTCCTTTACAATAAGAGCGCTACGGAGTGGAATCATGAAGAAAATACCCAGCATACCACCGATAATTGAAATAACACTAATTGTCAAAAGAGTCGGTGTAGCAGTCAAACCTTCTTTTGCCCACATAAACATAACAGGCAAGGTAAAGCAAACACCAGCGGCTAATGATTCACCGGATGATGCAATTGTCTGTACCATGTTGTTTTCGAGAATTGAATCCTTTTTTAAAATTTTGCGGATAATACCCATAGAAATAACCGCTGCTGGTATAGAGGCAGAAATTGTCATTCCTACCTTTAAACCAAGGTAGGCATTAGCCCCGCCAAAAACAATTGCAAGTAAAGAGCCTAAAAATATTGATAAAAATGTAAGTTCAGGCAATACTTTGCTTGCAGGGATGTATGGCTTAAAAGTCTTATTTTCCATTTAAAAACCCTCCTTAATTATCCAAATTTTATTAAAAATATTTTATATTGCTAATGACATTATGTCAAGTTTTTTAATGCTAATTAAATTATCATTTACTATTGGAATACCTTTTGTGCATCCTTAAGTAAATTCAATTCATTCTCGTCAATATACTCACACTCTTCCATCGCACTTAATACCTGTAGTTGTCTTTCTAGGGCAAGATGAGGATTCTCATCGAGAGAATAAATAGATGGTGCATTAGGAATACCTACAAGTAGAGTTGCCTGAAAATCAGTAAGCTCTTGAGGCTTTTTATTGAAATACCCTAAAGATGCATCATAGATTGAGTAATATCCACTTCCATAGTATACACAATTTACGTAGATTTCTAACATTTCTTCCTTGGAATATTTTTTCTCAAGTTCAAAGGCGGTAAATACCTCTGCTACTTTTCTTTTAATGCTAGCATCCATAGGATAATATAAATTTTTAGCAAGCTGTTGTGTAATTGTACTTCCGCCCTCTAAAAGCTGCTTGTATTTAATATCATTATAGATGGCCCTTGCTGTGCCTATAGCATCAAAACCTTTGTGCTTATAATATCGTCTGTCTTCTACCGCTACTAAAGCTTTAATGTATATATCCGGAATATTATCTATTGTAGTATAATTTGCCTTTGACTTTACCTCTTCTATTGCTACATTTATTGGTTTTGCAGAAATTGTTTCTTTGTGAAATGAATACCCGTCATAGATAACATACCCAACTATAAGCAATATCACTACGAACACAAAACTAATAAATCCCCTTATTTTTTTCATATAATCACCTTATTTAAACAACGGTGTAGAAAGATACCTATCACCTGTATCAGGTAGTAGTACAACGATTGACTTACCTTTGTTTTCCTCTTTCTTTGCAATATCAATTGCCACACTTAATGCAGCTCCTGATGATATGCCAACTAGAATTCCCTCGTATGTTGCAAGCTGTTTTGCAGCTGTATAAGAATTCTCAGTAGTTGCAGTCGCAACCATATCATAAATAGTTGTATCAAGTGTTTCAGGAATAAATCCTGAACCTATGCCCTGAATTCTGTGAGGGCCAGGATTTCCTCCTGAAAGGATAGGTGAATCAGCAGGCTCTACAGCAACAACTTCGATGCATGTATTCATTTCTTTTAAATATTTACCAACCCCGCTTATAGTTCCGCCGGTGCCAACTCCTGCCACAAATATATCCACTTGACCATCTAAATCACTCCATATTTCAGGACCAGTTGTTTCATAGTGGGTAATAGGATTATTAGGATTAACAAATTGACCGGGAATGAAACTATCTGTCAACTGGGACGCAAGTTCTTCTGCTTTTGCCATTGCACCAGGCATACCAAGAGTTCCATCTGTAAGGACAACCTCAGCGCCATAAGCCTTCAGAAGTTCTCTTCTTTCTACACTCATAGTTTCAGGCATAGTGAGGATAACTCTATAACCCCTTGATGCACCAATCACAGCCAGACCAATTCCTGTGTTTCCGCTAGTAGGTTCAATAATTACTGACCCCGGTCCAATAATTCCTTGCTGTTCTGCAGAATCAATCATATTTTTAGCGATTCTATCTTTGACACTTCCTGCAGGATTTAGATATTCCAGTTTTGCATATACAGTCGCTCCAAGACCTTCCTTGCTCATCAAATTATTGAGTTTCAACAGTGGAGTACAACCAACCAATTGTGATACATTCTCGTATACTTTCATTTTATTGCCTCCTATTTGAGATTTTAGTTTCATTAAGATTTATAATAATAATGCTTCCAATAACCAAAACCATACCTAGTGCACTATTCCAACCAAAACTATCACCAAATGCAATGCTTATAATAGTTGCAACAACAGGCTCTACAGTTGCAATGACGGATGCCTGTCCGTTATTAACGCCCGCGAGACCCTTTGTATACAACAAATAAGGAAGCAGACTACACAAAATTCCAATACCCAATACACCAACGATATCAAAAGCATCAAACCTCATTGCAATATCTGCTATGTTTACTATAGGCAGACAACCGATTGTTGCAAGGACAAAGGTATACAAGGTTATAGTTTCAGATGAATACCCTCTATTAATTGCATATCTTCCAAATATACTATAAAGTGCATATCCTATTCCACTGGCGATTCCGAAAAAAAGACATCTTGTAGAAATACTAACTGATGCACCCGATACGATACCTGTTACATAGCAACATCCAACCAGCATTAAAACCAGTGACATAAGCTTCTTTATAGTGATTTTCTCTTTAAATAGTATGGCTGAGAAGATTATTACAAATGCCGGTGCCGTGTAAAGAAGCACCGCAGCAACAGATATATTCTCTTGCATAGCATTAAAATAACAAATGTTAAATAACACTAAGCTTATAATACCTGTTCCAACAAAACACCAAACATCACGTAGTTTTACTTTGAATATGTTTTTATCAGTAAATAACGCAAATACAAATGTTCCTACTAAAGCAGCAAAAGCACGGATAAACACTATTTCCAATTGGCCATAACCACTGCTTGTTAGAATCCTATTAAATATACTTATCATTCCCCAAAGTGAGGCAGCTATCATTATATATACAATCGCTTTAGTTTTAGTAATTGCCTTCAAAAAATCACCTTTTGCTATCTATATATTCAAACGCTAAAAAAGACTAATCAACATCATATTTGCCTTATTATCAAAAAGCAATATGTTCTACTTATCATACAGTATAAAAGGTCATATAACATTACCATAACCAAATTCATACTTATATTACAAATTATAACATATAACTAATATACGGTCAATAAAAATAAAAAGAGTGCTGCTTTTCGCAACACTCATGTTCGATTATATAGATTTATAAATAAATAAACAAAATGGAAAATATTCTTGAGTATCATGCCACTCTTTGGAAAGAGCACCAGAAAAAATTTTCACAAAAACTTCATTTTATATTTCAACGGTAAATAGGGATTTATTTCTTATAGGTGGACGAAGGTTTTTTTTGCTTCCTTTCGCACGCAACCGAAAGCTGTCGCTTAAATTGTTCATGATGAGCTCTGCATGCCACGCAGTCTCCATGCCTTTTACATTGCTCCCTTTTGCAAGGACATTCTTCATTCATCTGCCATTCCCCCCGTGATTGTAGACTTCAGTTTGCCTTTCAGTATATTGTAACATAAGAAAAGCAAAAAATCAATTTCGAACTTTGAATCATCGCACACTGGACAAAGCGGATGGCATTTTTCTCAGCAATCATACGGAGATCGTAACAGATTAACACTACACTATCGGTTCGGATTAGAAGAATTTTTTCAATATCTATTTTTGTGATTTTGTGATTTCTTGAATTTTGGGTAGCACAACACCAAATGCCTCAACCCTGATATATCAAGGCTTACATAGAAAAAGACTACTATCAATCGAACACCAATGGTTCGAATTTGTAGTAGTCTTCATTTGGTGAGCCATACGCGATTCGAACGCGTGACACCTTGATTAAAAGTCAAGTGCTCTACCGACTGAGCTAATGGCCCATATTTAGTTATAAATAAAAAATGGCTGGGCTGGCAGGATTCGAACCTACGAATGCCAGAGTCAAAGTCTGGTGCCTTAACCAACTTGGCTACAGCCCAATATCTAGCCAACACAGTATTTGGGGTGGATACTCGGAATCGAACCGAGGACCTCCAGAGCCACAATCTGGCGCTCTAACCAACTGAGCTATACCCACCATATGGTACGCCAGGAGGGACTTGAACCCCCGACCTATTGCTTAGAAGGCAATTGCTCTATCCAGCTGAGCTACTGGCGCGAATAATGGAGCGGGTGATGGGAATCGAACCCACACAATCAGCTTGGAAGGCTGAGATTCTAGCCATTGAACTACACCCGCGTAGGCTTGCTTATTGAGCAAGCTTGATTATTGTATCACTAAACATATTTGTTGTCAAGTGTTTTGTTATTTTTTTCTATTACAATTTCTTTACTATTAATCATAATTTCTATAATAATATATTACTAAAAATCAATTGTAACTGTATTATCTTTATAATCCATTTCTGCGTGCATGCCTGATTTAAGCTTATCGATAATGATATTTTTAGCAATAAGAGATTCTACCTCTTTCTTAATCACTCTACGCATAGGCCTTGCACCATAACGAACATCAAAGCCAACTTTAAGGATATGATCTTTAAGTTCATCAGTAAATGAAACTGTAATTGCTTTTTCCTTAAGCCCTACTGTAATCTCCTCAAGCATAAGGTCAATTATCTTAAGAAGCTCATCCTGCGTAAGCTCGTCAAATACGATAATTTCATCAATTCTATTAATAAATTCAGGACGGAAAAGTTTCTTAACAGCATCCATAGCTCGGCTTTTAATTGATGCTGATCTTTCACTATTAAATCCCAATGAAGAAGCACTTATATCAGAGCCGGCATTTGATGTCATAATAATAACTGTATTTTCAAAACTTACAACCTTACCATGACTATCAGTAATTTTACCGTTATCCATGATTTGAAGTAATATATTAAATATATCATGATGTGCTTTTTCAATTTCATCAAGAAGGATTACGCTATATGGATGTCTTCTGATTTTTTCTGTAAGCTGCCCCGCCTCATCATATCCAATATATCCCGGAGGTGAACCAATGATTTTAGAAACCGCATGCTTCTCCATATATTCTGACATATCAAGACGAATAAGAGCTTCCTCACTATCAAAAAGCTCAATAGCAATTCTTCGCACAAGCTCAGTTTTACCTACCCCAGTTGGCCCTACAAATACAAATGATACGGGTCTGCGTCTAGGAGAGATACCAGCACGATTGAGTCTTATTGCCTCAGCAACAGCCGTTACAGCCTCATCTTGACCAATAAGCCCCTTGTGGATTCTTTCTTCAAGTTCAACAAGCTTATTAGCTTCGAATTCAGTAATTCTCTTAACAGGAATTTTAGTCCACATTTCAATAACTTCTGCTACATCCTCGTGGCTTAAGACAGTTCTGACTGCTTCTTTCTTAAGCGCATCAATCTGCTCTGTGATTCGACATTCTGTAATTTTAAGATCAGCTGCCCTTTGATAGTCCTCTATAGAATCAGTAGAAACAGCATCACTTTTCTGTGACTGTATCTCTTTAAGTTCATTAGTTAATTTTTCAAGCTCTGTTAACTTCACATTTTTGAGATTAACTCTTGCACCAGCTTCATCAACTACATCAATTGCCTTATCAGGTAAGAATCTATCAGTAATATATCTTTCAGAAAGAATTGCTGCGGAACGAATAACATCATCAGGAATTACAATGCTATGATACTGCTCATAATAATCCTTAATTCCCTTTATAATTTCGATAGTTTGTTCAACACTTGGTTCTTCAACAAGTACAGGTTGGAATCGTCTTTCCAAAGCAGAATCCTTCTCGATATGCTTTCTGTATTCATTGATTGTAGTAGCACCGATAATCTGTATTTCGCCTTTTGCTAGGGCAGGCTTAAGTATATTGGCAGCAGACATTGCTCCTTCAGCATCACCACCGCCTACGATATTATGCATTTCATCGATTACAAGGATGACATTCCCTGCTGACTTAACCTCTTCTATAATTCCCTTAAGACGACCTTCAAACTGACCTCTGAACTGTGTTCCAGCCATCAGCGAAGTAAAGTCCAAAAGCCATATCTCTTTACTTAAAAGCTTTGCAGGAACGTCGCCATTAACTATTCTTACAGCCAAGCCTTCTGCAATAGCAGTCTTGCCAACACCAGGCTCGCCAATAAGGGCAGGATTGTTTTTATTTCTTCTATTAAGAATCTGTGTTACTCTCTCAATTTCAACATCTCTGCCGATAACTCTATCAACAAGACCTTTCCTTGCCTTTTCAGTAATATTCGTACCAAACTGCTCTAAAGAGTTTTTCTTTTTTGTCTTTGTCTGGTTTTTGGTTTTAGTCTTCTTTTCATCGCTGTCCTTAATCTCATCTTCTTCATCTGCGAAGCTTTCTCCACCGCCCATAAATCCCTGCATAAAACTTAGAGCACCTTGTGTTTCTTCAGAAGAAAGATCAGGCATATTTTCCATCATTTGTCTATTCATCTCGTCAATCTGTTCCGGCTCCATACCAAATTGATCTATAAGTGAATCGACCTGAGGTAGCCCTGCTGACTTAGCGCAGGTTACACACAAGCCTTCGTTTACTTGTTTTCCATATTCAAGCTTGGTGATAAACACCACAGCTACATTCTTATTGCACTTTGAGCATAACATAATTAAAAACCTCCGATTGTAATTATACACTATATTTCAGTATGTGTATAGGTGTAATATGCACAAAATTATGTTATGCGCTACTTGTCTTATTTCTCTTTAGGATTAAATATCATTGCAATTAAAAAGCCAAATACAACCGCTGCAGTTATTCCACCTGCCGCAGCTGCCACGCCACCAGTAATCGCACCTGTCCATCCATACATTCTGACCGCTTCGATAGCACCTTTAGCAAGCAGGTATCCAAAACCTGAAATAGGTACAGTCGCACCTGCTCCTCCTATTTTAACTAATGGTTCATATAAACCAACAGCTGTAAGAATCGCACCGCCAACAACAAATCCTACCAATATTCTGGCTGGTGTAAGCATAGTCTTATCAATAAAAATCTGTCCAATTGCACAGAGAATCCCTCCAACTATAAAAGCATATAGATATATCATAGCTTACACACTCCTTTTGTTTTCTATTACAACTGCGTGGGCAATACCAGGTATGCTCTCACCCTGTTGCAAGCTTACTGGGCTCATAAGAGCGCCTGTTCCAACAAATAACAATTTATTGAGTTTCCCCTTGCGTACTTCTTTCAATAGATGTGCACAAAGGACAACCGCAGAGCAACCACATCCGCTTCCTCCGGACTCAACATTTTGTTTCTTGGCATCGTATATTAATACACCGCAATCTTCATATACTCCTGCAAGTTCAAAGCCACTGTCCTTAACCAGATCCATTGTTATACTCTTACCCAATGAACCTAAATCTCCGGTAACTATCAAATCATAATCTTTCGGCTGGGTATTTGTATCTTTGAAATGA
>JAQVYH010000056.1 GCA_029004515.1 Eubacteriales bacterium
AAGGTTTCTGCATCTTGCGATACGTCAGTCAAGAGCATCTGTAAGAGATGATACAAAGAAAAGCACAAAAACAGTAATTGCCGCCCATGAACCATGAACATTTACCATAAAAACAAAGAAGACGGGAACCATTATCATTCTTAAGATAGTCAGTTTGTTTGGAAGATTCATATAAGTCAAACCCTTTCAAAATAGATCATTTATTCTGTTATTAATTCACCATAAAGATCATAGTCCATAAAGTCAGTAATTTCAACCTTTGCCATCGTGCCAGGCTCAAGTCCCTTTGCACCTGATGCAAATACCATTGTGTCGACCTCAGGAGAGTCAGCGTATGTTCTGCCAAAGTATTTCTTAACAACCTCGTCATAACCTTCGATAAGGTAATCAAGTACTTTGCCTTTAAGCTGTTCTGCCTTGGCGTTTGCCACGTCGTATTGCAGCATCATTATAGTTTCCTGCCTGCTTACCTTTGTTTCCTCAGGAAGCTGGTCTGGCATTTTTGCCGCAGGGGTGTCTTCTTCACAAGAATATGCAAATGCACCAAGACGGTCAAATTCCATCTCGTTTATATAATCACACATAGCATCAAATTCTTCGCCGGTTTCACTAGGGAAGCCTGTGATAAGAGTTGTTCTGATAACGATATCCGGAATCTTACTACGTAGCTTATTAACTAGCTCTGTTATCTGCGCTTTAGTACTATGTCTGCCCATAAGCTTTAAGATTCTATCCTCTGTATGCTGAATAGGAAGGTCAATGTAATTGCAGATTTTATCTTGTCTTGCAATTGTGTCTATAAGCTCATCGGTAACTCTTTCAGGATAACAATACTGTAGTCTTATCCATGTGAGGTCAAGCTCGCAAAGCTTATCAAGAAGCTCTGGAAGTTTCTTCTCGCCATAAAGGTCAACACCATAGTTTGTTGTGTCCTGTGCAATAACTACAAGCTCCTTTACGCCACCACTAGCGAGCCTTTTTGCTTCGCTGATAATGTCTTCCATAGGTCTGCTGACATATTTACCTCTGATTGATGGGATAACACAGTATGTGCAGTGGTTGTCACAACCCTCCGCAATCTTGAGATAAGCTGTGTATGAAGGAGTAGTAAGCACCCTGTCACCGCTTATATCCCAATCAGAGTCAATAACGCACTTATTGCCTTCCATAGCTGATACAACAGCCTTTGTAAGGTCAGCACCGATTGTTGCAATTGCATCAACCTCGGGCATTTCGTTTAATATCTGCTCTTTATAGCGCTGTGCCATACAACCGGTTACAATAATGGCTTTGCATTTTTCTTTTTTAAGTTCACCCAGTTCAATTATCATCTCGATACTTTCCATCTTTGCATCTTCAATGAAACAACAGGTGTTTACGATTATTACTTCAGCTTCGCTTTCATCCTCTACAAGGGTGTAGCCTCTATTTTCAAGAGCCGACATAATAACCTCGGAGTCCACAAGGTTTTTGGAGCAACCAAGGGATACTATTGATACTTTGTACATAATATAATCAGTCCTTAATTTACTTATCATTTAAAAAATGTTCCGGCGCGTAGCGCTCTCCGGAACGCATCTTCTCGCCCCGCGAGGGTAAGCGTAGGCGGATTTACTCCGCCGTAGCGTGAAATTGCGTAGCCTTTTGCGCAATTTCCTATAAATCAGGAAAGTCATCCTGACACTCTTTATTGTCGCAATACTCTCCTATGGCGCAAAAGATTTCACTCATGCCATAACCTCGTCTTTGAAGAAAGGCTACAAGGCGATTTTTGTGCTTAGGATCACAAAGATCCAAACCTTTAGCCTTTTTCTCTATGAGCTGATGGAGTGGGTCTGAAAAGTCCAATTCAAGCTCTGCCATAACATCTTCCAGAATGATGTCACTTACGCCCTTCATGCGAAGGTCACACTTGATTCGTCTGCATCCATGCTTTTTAAGATTACACGCATCTTTAATATATAGACGGGCATATTCTGCATCATTGATGTAACCATATTCCTTAAGAAAATCAACTGTTTTGTCACAGAGCGCCTCATCTGCACCCTTGTTCTTAAGCTTTTTGCGGATTTCCGACTCTGTTCGGGCTTTGATTCCTAAATAATACAGAGCGAGCCATTTGGCACGCTCGTAATTTATTGTTTTAGGTTTGTTTGTATTATTCATCGGCTGGATTAATATCTTCCATTACTTCGAGAATGTCTTCGTTGGAGTTGGCAACCATGTCACGGATGATGTTTTCGATAGCTTCTGCCATTGCAGGAGTTTCTTTAAGATATTTCTTAACATTATCTCTACCCTGACCGAGCCTTTCGCCCTCGTATGAGAACCACGAGCCACTCTTCTGGATTATTCCAAGCACAACAGCCATGTCAAGGATGTCGCCTTCCCTTGAGATACCCTCGCCATACATAATGTCAAATTCTGCAACCTTAAATGGAGGAGCAACCTTGTTCTTAACAATCTTTGCCTTTGTTCTGTTACCAATCATTTCAGTACCGTTCTTTAAAATTTCACTTCTTCTGATTTCCACACGAATAGAAGCGTAGAACTTAAGTGCTCTACCACCTGTTGTAACTTCAGGGTTGCCATATACAACGCCAATTTTTTCACGAAGCTGGTTGATAAAGATTGCAACTGTGTTTGTTTTATTAATAATACCACTAAGCTTACGAAGTGCCTGTGACATAAGTCTTGCGTGAAGACCTACGTGACTGTCGCCCATCTCTCCGTCAAGTTCTGCCTTTGGAACAAGAGCAGCTACAGAGTCGATAACAATAACGCCAATCGCACCACTGCGAACGAGTGCTTCTGCGATTTCAAGAGCTTGTTCACCGGAATCAGGCTGTGATATGTAAAGCTCGTCTGTATTAACGCCAAGCTGTTTTGCATATTTAGGGTCAAGAGCGTGCTCCGCATCAATAAATGCCGCAATACCGCCCTGCTTCTGTACTTCTGCTACTACATGAAGAGCAACGGTTGTCTTACCGGAAGATTCAGGTCCGTAGATTTCTGTGATTCTACCCTTTGGAAGACCCCCTATGCCCAGTGCAAGGTCAAGAGAAAGTGAACCGGTAGAAACGGAATCAACCTGAAGTGCGCTGTGATCGCCTAACTTCATGATTGAACCTTTTCCATAACTTTTTTCTATTTGTGCCATAGCAGCGGCTAGGGCTTTTTGCTTATTTTCGTCCATTTTCATCATCCTTTCCATAATATAATACTTTATTTATTTCCACTTGTCAACTAACAATTAAGTTACGGTAATAGCGCTTTTGTACGCCTCCTTAATTGCAATTATATCTTATCATAATGACTGTCCAAAAAAACGTACACCAATTTATCAAAACATAGAACATTAAGGGAATTATCGACATAGTTTTCTTGAATACCTCTGAATTAATATGATACAATTTTTATATAATAATTTAAGGAGATATGAGCCTATGAGGAGATTTTGGACCGATTTTTTTATTGGTACGTTTTTGCTTATATTTGCACTTGTATATTCTATAAAAACTATCCCTGCAAGTGGTGGTTTTGATATAGAATATTCATCATATTATTTATTTGATGGAGAAAGGGCAGAGGAGTATGGTATTGCAAAGGGGACCGGGTATTATGATAGCCGATACTATCAGCAGTTAACTCCTAATGAACAGGCAATCTATGATATGACCCTTAATTGGACTTACAATGATGAGTATATCCCTTTAAAGCTGCCTAATCAGGTGCTTTTCTATTCTGCCGATAAAAAACCAACAGACTTTGAATTGTCGGGGGTCAGAAAGTTTATTTCTAATTCCTACCAAAGAGCAATTGATGCATTGCTTATGGATAATCCTCAAATTTTTTATCTTAAAATGGGTGATGGTGGATGCGTGTGTAATTATGAATATAGGATTTTAAGTGATGATAAAGAGTGTTTGTGGGTGATTGATAGCCTGAAGCTAAAACTTGTGGTAAAGGATTGTTATAAAGGAAGTGTTAAGGAAGCTGTCGCAAGGCTTAATAAAAGCTGTGATTTTATTCCCCCTGGCGATACCAATTACCAGAAGATAAAAAGTATTTATAATTACATAATAAAAAGAGGAGAATATAAAGAGGGTGAAAACAGCGATGATGCATATGGCTTGTTGGTAGAAGGTGAGGGGGTATGCTCAGGCTTTGCAAAGGCCTTTAAATTATTATGTGATAAAAATAATATACCCTCCACTCTTGTTACAGGAACAGGTTTTACCCGTAAGGAGAGCGGAGAGCATATATGGGGTCTTGTTCAGATGGAGGATGGCTTATGGTATGGGGTTGACCCAACATGGGATGATAATGGAGCTGGAGAATATTTCCTCGTAGGGGGAGAAACTATCTCTTCATCTTCAAAATATTCCTTTGAGCAGTCCCATATCCCGTTGGGCGATTTCTCCTCCTGTGGATATAAGCAATTTCTCTATCCTGCCATATCTGATAAAAAATATTATAAGTAGTTATCTATGAAGTATAGGTGAAAGCCTTTTGTAAACGATTAAGGTAATTATCGACACCAAGGTTGCCTTAATAAGATTAAACGGAGCAACACAGAAAAGTACAAATTCAAACATATTGTCGATAAACGGGAATATATCTGTCGCCATACTGATAAATGCTTCTATTGGCATACCAAATGCTGCACCATATGCAGGGAGCATAACATAAACATTGATAAGGCATCCCATGATAATAAGAGAGATACCTCCTACTGATAATCCAAGCATTGCTCCTTTTTTTGTTTTGCTATATTTGTAGATAAGTCCGGCAGGGAATACAAAGAGTGCACCCATAATAAAGTTTGCCAGTTCTCCAATTCCGGCAGTCACTGTTCCATTGATTAAGAGGTTTAGTAGAACCTTTATTCCCTCGATTATCACGCCCGCCAAAGGACCCATGGAGAAAGCTCCAAGCAGCACGGGAACTTCGCTAAAGTCTAATTCATAGAACGTTGGCGCTATGAATGGAAGCGGAAATTCGAATAGCATAAGTGCCGTCGCTATAGCAGACAGCATACCGCATTTTACAATTGTTCTTGTTTTGTTTGATTGCATAAAAAAATACCCTCCTTAAATATACAGGTCGAGGGTATAACAATACAATATTGCTTGTCTTCTCTCATCCGGACTATACCGTCGGTTCTGGAATTTCACCAAATCAGCAGATAAACATCCGCTCACAGACTATAACTGTCGGTAGGGAATCGCACCCTGCCCCGAAGACCTTATATTATGTTTTAAACTAATTATATGCACACAGCTCTAAAAAGTCAACTATAATTCAAAAAATAACAAAATAAAATTTTTATTGACAAAAAAACCATTATATAGTAATATGTTTAAGGTAACTGTAGAGTATCGATATACAGATGCCAGCAAGGCTAGCATAAAAGAGTATATCGTACTTAAACACGCTACGACTATATAGCTTTAGTTCGCCTTGTTAATTTCTGTTAACAAGGTGTTTTTTTATAAAAAAATTAAATAAATATATACATAGGAGGCTCTTTTCTATGAACAAACCAACAGAGGCTTTAGGATATCTTCCTGAAGAACGCCCAACCACGTGGAAACTGTTTCTTTATGCACTTCAGCAGGTTATCGTAATGTTCCCTGCTACAGTAACAGTTGCGCTTATTACAGGTTTCCAGGTATCAACAACAATTTTTGCCAGTGGACTTGCAACTCTTTGCTTTATTATGATCACAGGTAGAAAGATTCCGCTTTATTACGGATCAAGCTTTGCTTACCTTACAGCAATTGCAGGTCTTGTAACAAGTGAAGCTATTGTTGCTAAGCTTTCTCCAGAAGCTGCTATGCAGGTTGCTATGTGGCAGAATGGCGAAATTGCAACACTTCCTATTGAAGCAGTACAGTATGCACAGTTTGGTATTGTAATGTCAGGTTTCATCTCCATTGCAGCAGGTCTTCTCATTAAGTTCTGTGGTGCAAAGGCAGTCGAAAAGATTTTACCTGCATCAATCACTGGTCCTATTGCTATGATTATTGGTTTAACCCTTGCTGGTAATGCTCTTAAGGATGCTTATGCTCCATCAGTAACATTTGAAGGTAACGTTGATCTTGTATGGGTTGTATCACTTGCAACTCTTCTTTCAACAATCTTGTTCTCAAGATACCTCAAGGGCTTCCTTGGTCAGTTGCCACTCCTTTTAGGTGCAGGCGTTGGTTGTCTTACAGCGGCAATTATTTATTGGGTTGGCGGTTCTACACCAGCTAGCAACCTCTTTGACATTATGGCGATTGATTCTATCGTAGAATCATCAACTTGGAAGCTTGGAGCTGGTGGCGTTTTTGCTCTTCCATCATTCTCACTTCCTAAGTTCTCACTTGAAGCATTAATCGCAATTATGCCTGTTGCTCTTGCTACAATTCCTGAATCAACAGCTCATATGTATCAGCTTGATATCTATGTAAATGATGTTGCGAAGAAGAAGGGCAAGCCAATGAAGTATAAGCTTATCGATATGCTTGACAGAAACCTTATTGGTGACGGTATCGGCGATATGATTACAGGTCTTATCGGTGGTCCTGCTGGCACAAACTATGGCGAAAACATCAGCACAATGGCTATTACAAAGGTATTTAGTGTTCCTGTATTAGTAGTTGCTGCAGTAATAGCAATGGTTGTTTCTTGTTTCACTCCGCTTATTCAGGGTATATATGCTATTCCTACTGCTGTTATCGGTGGTCTTGAAATTTACCTTTTCGGTGCTATCGCAGCACAGGGTATCGCAATTATGATTGACAAGGGTGTTGATATGTTCTCATCAAAGAACATTGCTATCATCGCTTCAATCATGGTTATCGGTGTTGGTGGTAACTACGCTTTCGGTGGTAACATTCCATTCTTCGGTGCTGAAATCCCATGTATTGCAGGTGCTGCAATTTTTGGTATTGCCTTGAACCTTATTCTCAGCATTGGCGAAAAGAAGTAAAAAGCAGAATAATAATTTTGTGAATTGTAAAATCGGTGTGGTACATTCCACACCGATTCTTTTGTGCTTGTAGCTGCGTCCTCAATTGTTAAGGCGCTGGTGAAAGATTTAATAAATCTGATTAGCCCTATGTGAAATTCAAAAGCCTATTATATAATTTTAATAGCACTAAATACTATTTTTAGCTCAGTTTCCAAAAAAAAGGAACTATTTTTTGATTTTTTTGTAGAAAAGCATATATGTATTTTGGCAAATATTGTTGACAAACCAAGTTTCTGTATGATAAAATTAATTAAGCTTGGGGGACCAGGTAGATTATTCGAATAAGTACCAAAAAGTGTATAATTTTCGCATTATATATGTAATATATATTTGTGAAGAGCTTGTAGTAGTAATAATATATTTAAAAATAGAAAAGAGGTAATATTTATGTCAACACTTGATTTAAGCAAGTACGGTATTTCCGGTGTAAAGGAAATTATCCACAATCCTTCATATGAGGATTTATTTGTGGCTGAAACAGACCCTTCTCTTGAAGGCTTTGAAAAGGGACAGGTTACAGACCTCGGAGCAGTTAATGTAATGACAGGTATTTATACAGGTCGTTCACCTAAAGACAAGTATATCGTTATGGATGAAAATTCAAAAGATACCGTTTGGTGGACATCAGACGAGTTTAAGAATGATAACCGTCCTTGTAGCGAAGAAACATGGGCTGAAATAAAGAAGCTCGCTGTTAATGAACTTTCAAACAAGAAGTTATATGTTATTGACTTATTCTGTGGTACAAATGCTGATACTCGCATGGCTATCCGTTTCATTATGGAAGTAGCTTGGCAGGCACACTTTGTTAAGAATATGTTCATCACTCCTACTGCTGAAGAACTTGCAAACTTCGAACCAGATTTCGTTTGCTACAACGCTTCTAGAGCTAAGATTGATAACTATAAGGATCTAGGTCTCAATTCTGAAACAGCTATTGCCTTCAACATCACATCTCGTGAGCAGGTTATCCTCAACACATGGTATGGTGGTGAAATGAAGAAGGGTATGTTCTCAATGATGAACTACTACCTTCCACTCAACGGCATGGCTTCAATGCACTGTTCTGCAAATACTGATATGAACGGCGAAGACACAGCACTTTTCTTCGGTCTTTCAGGTACAGGTAAGACAACTCTTTCAACTGATCCAAAGCGTCTACTTATCGGTGACGACGAACACGGTTGGGATGACAACGGCGTATTCAACTTTGAAGGTGGTTGTTATGCAAAGGTTATCAACCTTGATAAGGAATCAGAACCAGATATCTACAATGCTATTAAGCGTAACGCTCTTCTTGAAAACGTTACAGTTGATGAAAATGGCGTTTGTGACTTTACAGACGGTTCTGTAACAGAAAATACTCGTGTATCATATCCAATTGACCATATCGAAAAGATCGTTCGTCCTGTATCTGCAGCTCCAGATGCGAAGCATGTTATCTTCCTTTCTGCTGATGCTTTCGGCGTTCTTCCTCCAGTTTCAGCTCTGACTCCTGAACAGGCTCAGTATTACTTCCTTTCAGGTTTCACATCAAAGCTTGCTGGTACAGAGCGTGGTATTACAGAACCTACACCAACTTTCTCAGCTTGTTTCGGTCAGGCGTTCCTCGAACTCCACCCAACAAAGTATGCTGAAGAACTTGTTAAGAAGATGGAAAAGAGTGGCGCTAAGGCTTACCTTGTTAACACAGGTTGGAACGGTACAGGCAAGCGTATCTCAATTAAGGATACTCGTGGTATCATCGATGCTATCTTAGACGGTTCAATCGAGAAGGCTGAAAGAAAGACAATGCCTTACTTTAACTTTGCAATTCCTACAGAGCTTCCAGGCGTTCACACAGAGATCTTAGATCCTCGTAACACATACGCTAATCCTCAGGAATGGGATGATAAGGCTAAGGATCTTGCTAGTCGTTTCGTTAAGAACTTTGATAAGTACACTGGCAATGATGCTGGTAAGGCATTAGTAGCAGCAGGCCCACAGTTATAATTCTTACGGTTGATATAAAATGTACAGACCGTTCGATGACTTACTAAGTATAAATTTATAAATTAAGGTAGGAATACGCGGTTTAGCGTATTCCTATTTTTTTATGTCATCGAACTATAAACGAACTTCGCCTCTCGATGTACCTATGTACACCTTCGGGGAGGGTGCAAAGCACCCTCTCAGTTCGTTCATTCTGCACTATTTTCTCCTCAACCTTTAGAACTGTTAAAGGTGCACAGAACGCATTATGCGAAATAAACAATCATATTTGATTAAAAAAGGAATTACCGATTTTGGTAAATCCTTTTTTGTTTCAAATCGCATTATGCTATGAATGAATCTCGCCTCTCGATGTACCTATGTACACCTTCGGGACGGGTGCGAGGCACCCTCTCGATTCGTCCATTCTGCACTACTTTTCCCTAGTTCGATGGTTGGTATAAAATGCACAGACCGTTCGATGACTTATCAAGTATAAATTTATAAATTAAGGTAGGAATACGCAGTTTAGCGTATTCCTATTTTTTATGTCATCGAACTATAAACAAACTTCATCCTATAGCATAAAGAACAATAGTAAAAGAAAAAGTCGTGATATTATGTATCACGACTTTCTACATTAAACAATATTAACTTATCAGTTAGAACTTAATAAAAATAACCCTGGTCTTTATGCGTTGTGTGCATTTTTATAAGTCCTGCTTTATTTTCTGCGGATTGTTTTTATAATTTGTGGGTTGTGTGGATTATCCATATAGTCTCTTGACTGTTCTACGATTTTATCAACAGCGTCCATACCATCTGTTACCATACCAAATGCTGCGTACTGTCCGTCAAGGTGTGGTGAATCGTCTGTCATAATAAAGAACTGTGAAGAAGCAGAGTCAGGAATCATTGTTCTTGCCATTGAGAGCACGCCTCTTGTGTGCTTAAGGTCATTTTTAAATCCATTGCTTGAAAATTCACCCTTGATTGAAGCCGCTTCCTTATGGGACATATCAGCCTTGTAGCCACCGCCCTGTACCATAAAACCAGGGATAACTCTGTGGAAGATAAGACCTGCGAAGAAATCTTCGTCAATAAGCTTTAAAAAGTTTTCAACTGTCTTTGGAGCAATTTCAGGATATAATTTGGCTGTGATAACATCGCCATTTTCCATTACTATCTCTATCATTTGATTTTTACATCCTTTCTTGATGTTTTATATTTAACGCAACAAATTGTAGCATAACTACCAGAAATTGTCAAATAACTATATTTAGAGTATTGTGTTTTTTCTCTAATAGCTTAAATTTCTTGGTGATCACCTGTCCGTTGCTTTCGATTTCAAGGTCGTATTCACCATAAAAGCCCCTGAATGTTGCTTCTCCGTTCTTATCGCTTTTGCATTCTGACTCTGTGTGCCATTTTTTGGAGAACAGGTCTTTTATTACATAGTACGCCTTCTTTTTTGATAAGTCAAAGTTCATAAGGCCACCATAAAACTTATTTTCGCCTGTTGTCATATCTCCCGGTTCTGCCTGTGCTGCATATCCGTCCACAAGATTCCAATAGATTATCGCTTCCATATTAGGATGACTAAAAAATACAGTATAAAGTTTTTCTATCAGCTCTGCCTGAACATCCTCATCGTCCTGACTGTCAGAATATGCGGGGATAGTGATTTCTGTCATTTGGATTTTCTTATTGAATCTTCCGTACATATCCAGAACCTCATATAAATAAAGAGGGTTGTATAATTTTTCACCTCGCTGTGATTCTTCCGATTGGTCAAAGAAACTGTGGAACTGCATTCCTATTGAATCAAGGTGTGAAATACCATTTGTAAAGAGTCTTTCAATCTGCATATAATATTCACTTCTGTTTTCTCTGTATGCATGGGCAAAAGCGGAGTAGTCATTGATGATAAGATGATTGCAAGGGAAATATCTGTCTGCCATTCTGAAACTCCATTCTACAAAGTCATCTTCTCTGTAAAATTTCGACTGTTCCTGGTCATAGGCATTAAAGGTCTCATTGGTAACCTCCCATGATGGGATTACATCTGCATATCTTTGGGACAGTTCGCGAAATCTCTTTTCAAGCATCTTTTTGTGGTACGCCACATCAGCTTCCTTAAGCCATTTGGGCACACAGTTGTCATAATTAAGACAGTGACACTTTGGTTCGATATTATTCTCAATACAAAAATCCACACAAAGGTCTGTAGCAGGTCGTCTGTATATCTTGGGACTGTCTTTTTCGTATCTTGGTTTACCTTGCTCAGGTTCTAAATCATTCCAATAAAAAGGAATGGTAGCGATGTTGAAAATCTCTTTAAAACTATCTTTATATATTTGGTTTTTCTTTTCTGTTTCCAATTCGTCAAGCATAAATATATTTGCTCCATACTTGAACTCGTGATTCTTTTGTGTTGCTTTTATTGTGGCTCCGGTTATGGGAGTGCCGTTTTTATCAGTTATGTTTAAAGTCGCATAACCTTTTCTGTATCTTTCTATGTTGCTTTCTACTACGGTGTCCATAAAGTTTTTGTGCTTATCAAAATGCTCAAGGGCTATGCTTCTTCTATCTTCCATTATGTTTTTCCACTCCTTTTTTCTTAATAGAATTATACCACCTCCAATGAAAAAATCAATAAAAAATGAAATATAAAATGAAATAAAAAATACTTTTTCGTTTTGGTTTACAAAATATTCAATTTGTGATACAATATTTTTTATTAGTTAGTAAAGGAGAGATTCATTATGAATATTGAAACAAAGGGACTTCACGAAGGTTGGAAGCCATCCAGAGGCGAGCCAAGACAGCTACCAATATATCAGAGCACAACATTTAAGTATGATACAAGTGATGAAATGGGTGCGCTTTTTGACTTAGAAGCATCAGGCTACTTCTATACAAGACTTCAGAACCCAACTAATGACTGTGTCGCTGCAAAGATTTGCGAGATGGAGGGTGGTGTAGCTGCTATGCTAACATCTTCAGGTCAGGCGGCTAACTTTTATGCGATTTTCAATATTTGTGAATCCGGCGACCACTTTATTGCATCTTCTGCAATTTATGGCGGTACATATAACCTCTTTGGTGTTACAATGAAGAAGATGGGTATTGAGTGTACCTTTGTTGACCAGACTCTTCCAGAAGAAGAACTAGCAAAGTACTTTAAGCCTAACACAAAGGCGGTATTTGGTGAAACAATCACAAATCCAACTGTTACAATCATCGATTTTGAAAAGTTCGCACGCCTTGCTCATTCTCACGGTGTTCCATTTATTGTTGATAACACCTTTGCAACACCTGCAAACTGCAGACCTTTTGAATGGGGAGCAGATATTGTAACTCATTCTACAACAAAATATATGGATGGTCACGCTGTTGGTGTAGACGGTTGTATTGTAGACAGCGGTAATTTTGACTGGATGGCTCATGCTGAAAAATTCCCCGGTCTTACAACTCCGGATGATTCATATCATGGTATTACATATGCCAAAAAGTTTGGTAAGGGCGCATATATTACTAAGGCTACAGTTCAGCTTATGAGAGACTTGGGTTCAATCCAGTCACCTCAGAATGCTTTCTATCTTAATCTTGGACTTGAAACCCTCAGTTTAAGAATGGAAAAACATTGCTCAAATGCGCTTGCTGTTGCAAAATATCTTAACTCACACGACAAGGTAGCATGGGTACACTATGCAAGCCTTGAAGGGGACGAATATTACGACCTTGCTCAGAAGTACCTGCCAAATGGCACTTGTGGTGTTCTTGCCTTTGGCGTTAAGGGTGATAGAGCAACAGCTAATAGATTCATGGATAGTCTTAAGCTTGCTAGCATTGTAACTCATGTTGCAGATTCTAAGTCTTGTCTTCTCCACCCTGCAAGTCATACACACAGACAGCTTACAGAAGAACAGCTAATAGAGGCAGGTATATCACCTGATCTTATCAGACTTTCTGTTGGGCTTGAAAATATTGACGATATTATTGCTGACCTTGAGCAAGCTCTTGCACAGGCATAAGAAAAGAAGTGATTTATCATGAAAAGTAAAAGTATAAAAAGGATGGTGCATGCATCAATTTTCGCTGCGCTTATCTGTATCGCAACAATAACATTGAGATTTCCTTCTCCTATTGGTTATGTCAATCTGGGTGATGGGATTATTCTTATTGCAGCGTGGGTCCTTGGACCTGTAGGCGGTATGCTGGCAGGTGGAATCGGTTCTGCTCTTGCTGACCTTATAGGTTATCCACAGTATATGCTCGCAACACTTGTTATCAAAGGTTTGTCAGGTCTTGTGGCTGGACTTTTGTTCAAACGGGGCAAGTTGCTGTTCAACTTGTTAGTCGCCTTTATAGCAGAAACTATTATGGCTGTAGGGTATTTTGGCTGGGAATCATTAATCTTCGGTCAGGGACTAACTGCGGCTGCGGGCATTCCATTCAATATTCTTCAAGGTGTTGTTGGTATAGTAATATTTGCTTTGGTTTATATAAAGCTAAAGGATGATAAGTTCTATAGAATGTAGATATGGGCTATAGCAAAATGCACCGACCGCATAAAGCACAGAATGGTCCTTATTAAGAGAATAAATGAACAGTATAATTACAAAACAACAAAGAGTTAAGGTGGAAATTTGTCATATAACGAATTTCTTAAAACAAAGTGCTTTATGCTATGAACAAACTTCGCCTCTCGATGTACCTTTGTACACCTTCGGGTTCGCAAAAACAAGGATAACCTTGTTTTGCCTTAGTTTGTCCATTCTGCACTATTTTTCTTCAGCCCCATAAGAGATGCATCGAAATGATTTTATTTCGATGCATTTTTTTAACAATAAAGGCAGGAGATGAAAACTATACTGTCCTTCTTATTACCCATTAAATTTGTTATAGTAGATACAAAGGAAAAACTAATTAATAAATTTGGGGGTGTTATGTATGAAAAAGTATCCAATTGGTTTCCTTGTAAGGGATGGAGAGAAACAGACGACAAAGGAGGTTGAAAGGAGTATAAAAGAAGTTGAAGAGCCAAGAAAGTCTGTTGTTGAGATTTACTTTTCCACTAGGAACATGACCCTTTCTTATTATAATGATATGTTTAATTTGAAGGTGGGCGACCTTGTATATGTAGATGGAAAGCTAGAAGGACTTGGGGGCAGAGTTGTTAGTGTTAATTATTCTTTTAAGATTAAACTTTCTGAGTACAAAAGGGTTATTGCAGTGATTGATACTACTCTATATGGAGAATTCTATCTGGCAGGCTCTCATGTGGTTTCCTTTAATGAGAAAATAATCCCTTATGAAAAGGTTATCAGATGGTTTAAGGCGCCTAATACTGATGAGGAAGAATTTATAGAGGGTAATGGGGAAAACAGGTTTTTGCTTGAAGATTTAGGTACTATGGAAATAAGCAGCCAAATAGCCGATAGAGGTTTTAATTATTATAATGAAAATAGAGTTAAGTATATTTCTATAGATAAAGGAAAGGGCAAAGCAATTGTAGAGGGTAGTGAAATTTATGAGCTTGAATTTGAGTATGAATATCAAAATGGCGAAATTATTAATCTTAATTGTTCATGTTTTTGCTCATATCCATGTAAGCATCAGTTTGCAGCAATGCTACAGCTTAGAGAAACACTTGATATGATTGAAAATAATTATGCACACGAGTATGCAAGTTATTTTGCGGCAATATCAAAGAATAAGTATATAGAGATGGCACTTGGAAAGAATGACATCGGCAAGATTATTCTTGAGGTGTGATTGTATATAGAGTTAAAATTGTTTTTAACTTAACTAAAATAAATATAACCAGGAGGAATTTGTTATGGAATTATTGTTAACTATTGTTATTGTTATAATTTATTTTGCAGTATCAAGAGGTAGTGTTAATCAGAAACTTGAAAATTACGATATGAGTAAAGTAAGTATTGGCAAAATGGCTTGTGATACAGGTAAGAGCCATCACGAAATAAGAAAAAATCTTGTGAATGGAAAATATGATAAAGATGCGAATTGGAAAATATAATATATAAGAATGGAGGAGCAGGTATTGAACAAGTCCAGTAAAAACGGACAATAGAAAAAACAGACCCCTTATGGTAGAATAAAAGAAACTACCATAGGGGGATTTTTTATGCCACGAGAATACAGACATATCCAAGAATATGAAAAAGAAA
>JAQVYH010000057.1 GCA_029004515.1 Eubacteriales bacterium
GGATTAAGCGAGATTATCGGTGCAAATCCCAAAATTACAAATCCTGCTCTCATCTACCCAGGACAGGCAATCACCATCCCTACAACAGATGATCAGGCACTTAATTATGAAAATGAAGTTGTAAGACTGGTTAATGTAGAAAGAGCAAAGCAGGGGCTTAACCCCCTAAAGGCAGATTGGGAGCTCAGTCGTGTAGCCAGATATAAATCACAGGATATGAAGGACAAGAATTACTTCTCCCACACAAGTCCAACTTATGGTTCACCATTCCAGATGATGAAGAACTTTGGTATCTCATATCGCACAGCAGGAGAGAACATTGCCAAAGGACAGTCAACTCCACAGGCAGTTGTTACTGCATGGATGAACTCATCAGGTCATAGAGCCAATATCCTCAATTCATCTTTCACCAAAATCGGTGTAGGTTATGTAAAGAGCGGTAACTATTGGACACAGATGTTTATAGGGTAAGGCATATTAAAAAAGTGCAGACCGCATAAAGAATGATTTTGTATTATTAATTCATTATCATCTGCAAATTTGTATTATTATAATGTGGGAAGCTGTGACAAAACATATCACAGCTTCCTATTTTATCTTTATGCTATGGACAAACTTTGCCGTTCGGTGTACAATAGTTCAAACAATATAATATAATGACCCTAAAGAGGTACCCTATATGAACAGCAAAAAAAGAACTATTATAATAGGAATAATCGTTGCACTGTGTTGTATTGTTATGTCAATTGTAGATGGAATCATACAGCCTGACTATGCTATAAAATCAATTATTAAGCTAGCATTGTTTCTTATAGTCCCGGTCACTTACTCTGTCTTTGACAAGAACCTTAATATCAAAAGTCTCTTTATCCCGAACAAGATAGGCATAATAACAGCAGTTTCTTTGTGTATTCCTGTTTATATTGTAATCATAGGCGCATATATGCTCTTAAAAGATGTGTTTGATCTTTCACAAATTACCACATCCCTTACATCAAACATCGGAGTAAACCGTGATAACTTTGTTTTTGTTGCACTGTACATATCCTTTATTAACTCTCTTTTGGAGGAATTCTTCTTCCGTGGGTTTGCATTTCTTACCCTAAGGCGAGTTGCATCAGAGAAACTTGCATACATATTCAGCTCACTACTCTTCGCCCTGTATCATATTGCAATGATGATTGGTTGGTTTGGTGGGGGGGTACTTATACTATCTCTGGTCGGCCTATTTATGGGTGGTCTTATATTTAATTATCTTAATGCAAAAAGCAACAACATCTACACATCTTGGTTTGTTCATATGTTTGCAAACTTCGCAATCAACACAATAGGGTTTATGCTTTTTGGTATTATATAGTTGCATAATAGTATTAATAAAAAAGTGTTCCGGCGCGTAGCGCTTTCCGGAACGCATCTTCTCGACCTGCGAGGGTAAGCTTAGGCGGATTTACTCCGCCGTAGCGCGAAATTGCGCAGCTAGTGCGCAATTTCCTATAAATAAAAAAATCTGCCAGATATAGGTTTTCTATGTCTGGCAGATTGCTATATACAGTAGTTATCCAAGTATAGCCTTTAGATCCTCTTCTGGCGTTGTAATTGGCGCAATGTTAAAGTTCTCAACAAGAAAACTCAAAACATTTGGAGAGACAAATGCCGGAAGTGTTGGACCGAGGCGTATATTTTTAATGCCGAGGTGTAAAAGTGTCAGCAAAATACAAACAGCCTTTTGCTCATACCACGAAAGAACCATAGAAAGCGGTAGATCATTTACACCGCAATCAAAAGCCTCAGCAAGCGCTACTGCAACTTTGATGGCGCTATAAGCATCATTACACTGCCCCATATCCATAATGCGTGGAAGTCCACCTATATCCCCAAGATTGAGGTCATTGAAACGATACTTGCCGCAAGCAAGTGTTAAAATAATAGTATCATTGGGAGTTTGCTTAACAAATTCTGTATAGTAATTGCGGCCCGGTTTTGCTCCGTCGCAACCACCTACAAGGAAAAAGTGTTTAATCGCACCACTCTTTACTGCATCAACCACCTTGTCAGCAACAGAGAGGACTGTTACGTGTGCAAATCCGGTCATTAATGTTTCTCCACCGTTTATTCCGGTAAAATGCTTATCCTCTGAGAATCCACCCAGCTCAAGAGCTTTTTCAATAACAGGTGTGAAATCTTTGTTCTCTCCAATATGCACTATCTCGGGATAGGAAACAACCTCAGTTGTAAATACACGATCACTGTAGCTAGCCTTTGGCGGCATCAGACAATTTGTAGTGAAAAGAATAGGTGCAGGAACATTATCAAATTCCTTTTGCTGATTTTGCCATGCAGTTCCGAAATTTCCTTTAAGGTGCGGATATTTTTTTAACTGCGGATAACCATGCGCAGGAAGCATTTCACCATGTGTATATATGTTTATACCTTTATCCTTCGTCTGCTCGAGAAGTTGTTTCAAATCAAAGAGATCGTGGCCAGTTATAATGATAAACGGTCCTTTTTCAACTTTCATTGTTACTTCTGTCGGAGCAGGATTGCCGTAGGACTCCGTATTAGCACGGTCAAGCAAAGCCATACACTTTAAATTAATTTCACCCACTTCAAGAACTATAGGCAGAAGCTCATCCATACCCCAGTCCTCCATACCAACAGCTAACAATGCCTTATAAAAGAATTTGCTAATATCAGGATCTGTATAACCGAGAATCATTGCATGATACGCATATGCTGACATTCCTCGGATACCAAATAGAATCAAAGATTTCAATGAGCGAATATCTTCATCGCAGTTCCACAAGTTCTTCATGTCATAATCGTCATTTCTGCCACAGGCAGAAGAACAACAAAGGCAAGGAGGGGCAAGACGTTCCTTTTCATCATCAATACGGCTAATCAGGGCGTCAATGGTTTCATTGTTAAAATTAACGTTTGTAATGGTGGTGAACAATCCTTCTAATATCAGCTTATCAGTATTTTCACTCACCTTATTTTCATTCCCCTCAGTTGCCCGCGCAAGTTCTATGAGTGCGCCTGTCAGTATGTCTTGAAATCCAGCGGTATCGGCCTTCTTTCCACATACTCCCGCCGATCCCATACAGCCTTTACCGCCTGCTGTCTGTTCGCATTGAAAGCAAAACATTTTGTTTTCCATAGTATAACTCTCCCTTATCAATTATTTATAATTCGACCGTCGGTTGATATTGTCACAACATTCCACGGAATGAATTTTCCACTTGCTCGTAGTGCATTCTTTGCAGCATTTTCAATTCCACCACAGCATGGTACTTCCATACGGACTATAGTAACGCTTTTAATGTCATTTTGAGATATAATCTGTGTGAGCTTTTCGGTGTAATCACCCTCATCCAGCTTCGGACAACCGATGATCGTAATACGGTTACGGATAAATTCATCGTGGAAATTTCCGTATGCATACGCTGAACAATCCGCCGCTATAAGAAGGTTCGCATTTTGAAAATATGGTGCATTAATTGGAACTAGTTTAATTTGAACAGGCCATTGAGAAAGCTTGCTTGTAACAGCCGTTTCTGTTTGGGGGGTTGTACTCTCGTGGTGAATAGCCTTTGACTGTGTTCCAGGACAGCCACAAGGAAGTTTTTCAGGTGCTTTTTCTGCCTGAGCCGCCTTAACTGCTGCTTCATCGAAAGCAGGGGCTTCTCTTTCCTCAAATGAAATTGCGTTCGTAGGACACACTGGCAGACAGTTACCAAGACCATCACAATAATCCTCGCGCATAAGTTTCGCTTTGCCATCTACCATTGCGATAGCCCCTTCGTGGCAAGCAGCAGCACAAAGACCGCAACCGTTACATTTTTCCTCATCAATTTTAATTATTTGTCTAATCATATTTTTTTCCTCCTTAGATATCTTCTTGACTTCTATAGGCACAGTATAGTATAATAAAAACAATAAGTATGTTGAAATTTCAACAAATGGAGAAAATTATGAAAAATTTTTTAGGCGTAATACGCAAGTGTTCAATATTTAATAATATAGAAGATCAGGACCTCGAATCACTGCTTAGCTGTCTTGGTGCAAAAATCGAAAGAAAAGAAAAAGGAAGTTACTTCTTGTCGGAAGGAGAACCAGCAAAATTTCTCGGTATTGTACTTACGGGCAAAGTGCAGATAGAAAGAATAGATTATTCGGGTAACAGAAGCATTTTATCAACACTCGAACCGTCACAAATATTCGGCGAGGCTTTTGCATGTGCAGGAGTAGATGCGCTGCCTATTAGTGTGGTTGCAACGGAAAATACAGAAGTAATGCTAATAGATGCACGGAGGATTATGTTATCATGCAGTAATGCTTGTGGATTTCACAACAGACTAATCTTTAATCTGCTTAAAATTGTTTCATGGAAAAATATTGAGTTCAACCGTAAAGTAGAGATATCATCAAAGCGAAGCACAAGAGAAAAGCTAATGACGTATTTAGATATGCAGGCAAAGCAGCACGGAAGAAATAACTTTACAATCCCATATGATAGACAGGCGCTGGCTGATTATTTAGGAGTTGAAAGAAGCGGGTTATCCGCTGAAATCAGCAAGCTGCGAAATGAAGGAATTATAAAGTGTCATCGAAGCGAATTTACATTACTATAATACTATATGTAACAATCAATCTATGTTGCCACATAAAGAAGTATTTTTAATAAACACTCTTATAGCAACAATGAAATTCTACAGATAAAAATAAAACTGACATCACAAAAAATGCGATGTCAGTTTTGTTTTTGGAATTAATTATTTTGCCATCATCTGTGTATCAAGCGTAATTTGACTCAAAACTCAAAAAACGCGAAGCACGTCGTGCTATATTACTTCTTCCACAGATCATGCAAGTTGCAGTATGCATAAACGGCCTCTACTTCGTCGCCTTCACACATAGAAAAACAAACCTTTGGCTCGTCACCAGGATTTAAATTCTTGCGCTGATTGCCCTGCTTAGTCTGGATAGATACCCACTCAATATAATGCTCTTCGGTCATTGGATGAGCAACCTCTCCTACAGTAACAAATACCTTGTTGCCCTCCACCTCATAAACAGGAACGTGTTTCTCAACAGCCGCATCTGTAGTTCCAGGGATAAGCTCGATCATGTTCTGACCGCAACAAACAAGCGGTGAACCTGTTTCCTTTACGATTGCGACCATCTGACCGCAAAGCTCACAACGATAAAATTTCATTTTCATAATTTTTCTCTCCTTTTTAATAAAATATATATTTTTGTTCTTTTACATTCAGTAAGGTCTCAGTAGCTTACTAATACATTTTTGTTAAATCTACCTGTCCCCTGACTTTCTCGCATATTTATCACACAGGGAATTTATTTGGTCAGTAAATTTTGCAAGGTCTTTATTTGATAATTCTTTACTTAAGTCTATAACCACTTTAAGTCTTTGGAATGCATATATAAGCTTTTCATAAGCAATGTTTGCACGCTTTCGACCTTCTGTTACTTTCGTTAACTTAATAATTTTTCCGTACTTTGTGCGTTCTCCCGTTACCAAGTCATACTCATCGCCACTATAAGGTGCAATGGCGTCGAACTGGAATTTATTCTGTATTGTCTGTGCAAAGCTGTCACAAATAATATCATCACCATGATTAACAAAAACTCTTTTGGGTGGTTTTTCTAAAGAACCAATCCAGCCAAGAAGCATATCACGGTCAGCATGACCGCTAATACCTACCACTGAATCTATTCTTGCCTTAACCTGAATCTCCTCACCAAAGAGGCGAACCGAAGTTGCTCCGTCAAGTAGTTTTCTGCCAAGGGTTCCTGTCGCCTGATAACCTACAAACAAAATCGTGTTGCGCTCCTCCCACAAATTGTGTTTTAAGTGGTGTCTGATTCTGCCAGCTTCGCACATTCCGGATGCAGAGATAATAACCTTCGGCGTCATGTCAAAATTAATCGCCATAGAATCCTCTTTTGTAATGCTAAGATGAAGCCCGGGGAAATTAATCGGGTTGATTCCTTGTCGTAATAATTCTAGTGCCTCATCATCATAATAATCAAATAAATCGCCTTGATAAATCTTTGTTGCTTCAACAGCCAGTGGCGAATCAACATATACAAGAAAATTACCAAATTCTTTCAGAAGATGCCGATCTTTTATTATTCTAAATAGATATAACAGCTCCTGAGTTCTGCCTACTGCAAATGATGGAATTACAAGGTTACCACCTTTTGAAAAGGTTTCATTCATTATTTCTGTAAGTTGTGCTATGTAATCTGGTCTTTCCCCGTGAACTCTATCTCCGTATGTTGATTCAATAACAACATAATCAGACTGCAATGGTTTTTGCGGATCTCGAATTAAGGGTCTTGCTACATTTCCCAAGTCTCCGGAAAACAAAATCGTAGTGCTTTCCCCTTGCTCATTTATGGTAAATTGTATGCTTGAAGAACCAAGCAGGTGACCAGCATCGATAAATCTAATTGTTATTCCCTTAAATATGTCCACAGGCTCGTTATACCCATAACTCTCAAAGTGTTTAAGGGAAGCCGCAGCATCTTCAACAGTATAGATTGGTTCGTACTTTTCAGTTCCTGAACGTGCAGCTTTTTTGTTGTGCCACTGGGCCTCTTGCTCTTGTATGTGTGCAGAATCCAAAAGCATAATACCACAAAGTCTATGTGTAGCCTCCGTTGCATATACTGGCCCTATGTATCCATTTGCAAACATCGCGGGTATCATTCCTGAGTGGTCAATATGTGCATGCGTTAAACAGATTGCATCAATTTCGGACGGAGATACAGGAAGATCAGCATTCTCATAAGTATCTCCACCCTGTTCCATTCCGCAGTCAATCAAAATTTTCTTGCCACAAGCCTCTAGCAGGGCGCAAGAACCTGTAACTTCATGGGCAGCTCCAATAAATGTTAGCTTCATATCCAGTCCTCCTCATTAAAATAAAGAATAAACCAATAATTGCTTTTCCATTATGCTATTTTGTCCGCTTTGATGCTCACTGCAAGATTCACAATATAATTAATCACATTATAGCAGACAATGTCAGATTATGCAATACATATTAATCAATACGAACTCTCATATGAATAAAAAAAGAGCTGTTCATTATGAACGGCTCTTTTGTATTCTATTCTTCTGTATACAACGGATTGGGAACCGTTGCCATAATAGTATATCCAACTTCTTCCTGATATCGTATATCTATACTTTCAATAGTTCCTCCAAGTACATTCGTTATAAATTCAAAAGGAATATACTTTTTATTGTTTTGCTCTACCATCGGCTTTGACATAGAGAGCTCTTTACCGTCCAATATAATTGATGCACCGGTAATCTTTAATATCTTAAATCCTGTAGCAGGGTCAGTTGATGTTATTGTTACTGTCTGCCCATCATCTATAATGTTATCACCGCTAACCTTAAGCTCTCCCATAGTAGGCCACAAAGGAAGATAGTATTCGCCATCCTTTTTTACAGGTTTGTTATCCTCGCTAATATATAAATAGTTCACTTCAGGCTGCCATTTGTCTATATCCTGATTTTCAACCTTTTCTCTGCGGAACTTTATCGAATAGTTATTGCTATCGAAATAATATGAAAAGCTAACCATCCTGCATCCAAGCTGTGACAGAAACTGTGTTGGTATATATGCCTTTGCACCCTCTTCTATAACAGGGTTATTAAGGGTAAACATATTAGAGTCAATATACACATTTTTACTATTTTCCTTGACCTTTAATTCCGCAAACTCCGGTATTTGAGGATTACTATTTGTAATGGTTATTTCTCCATTGTTAACACTGATATTTTCAGAAGGAATGCCCATAGTCACCATCATATTCCTCAAAGGCAGATATATCTCCCCATTTTTGTATACTACCGTTCCCTCTTCATAAATATTCATCCATTCCGATATATATAAATCATCTTCATCATTATAATCGGGGTTGTCTTTTGTAAAATACACAGTATCTGTTCTATAGTTATCTTTATTAAAATAGTGACTAGTAGATTCAAGCCTATAACCTGTCATAGCGCTAATTGCATCCACAGGGATTGAAACAACTCCCTTATCATCCTTAGTAACAGGTGTGTATAATGTTGTTTGGACACCATCCACAGTAAGAATATTTGAGCCAACTGTCATCTCTGATGTTGTGAAATTATAATGACCTTCCCTAGGTGTTATAACAATCTTATCCCCATCAACCGTATAGTATTTCTTTGCAATTCTGAACCCTGCCATAGCATCCTTTAGCGGCAACGTAAACTTACCATCATCGTTTGCTTCGACAGGCTTAGTATTTACATAAGCAGTATCATACATATACTCATAGTTGTAATCATCATCAAAGATATTTTTAGAGTTTTCTTCCGTCAGTTCGGGAAATTCGATATTAATATCTTTATTTACATCTTCATATGTAGTATTTACATTGAGCGTGAGGTCAAGCCACCATTTATCGCGGGTGTACTTACTCATATCAATACCAAAAGCAGATAGCGCATCGTGTAGATTACAATCAATATGCATGGAGAACTCGGAAATATTAATCAGTCCATTCTTTAGCGTAACCTTAACGGAAATGCCATCTTTACCCAATATATTAAATTCATCAAGCACTGAAAGATACTGTTCAAACTGATAGCGATAGTCTTGACTATCCAGTTCTTCCTTAACCCCTAGGGAATCATTTATAACGTCAAAAAGCTTTTCTGCTGTTGCCTTAACCATATTTTTAAACCCCTGGTCATCGGTTTTAAGTACATATACTCTATTGTTTGAGGTCTCATGAATTGTCATGTTGTTTACAACAAGTTCTTTGAAGAATTCAAACATTTCTTTTTTTACTTCTTCGTCTGAATATTTCTTTACATAATCAGTAAACTTTTCAACAGAAAAATCACTCGATTCTATAACATCCGCGTAGTCAAGAACCAGATATTTTTTGCTGAAAGGAACTTTATAAGTCACACGACAGTATGGACTTTGCTCATCTGTAAAGTCAGCATCAACCCAAAATCCAACCTGTGACCAAATGTCAGCCTTGAAATTATCGCTGAATTGAAGCGGCAGGGTTGTTTGAGTAGAACAAGCCATCCGGACCTTTTTGCCATCCTCCGAGATCGAATAACTCATATCCATAATTTCAGTAGCATTGCAAGCACTTTCCGCAAGCATTTTCACATCAAAGGGCACATAGTTCATATCTTCTTCGCCCATAAACTCATTAATAAACTCAAAAGGCTTATTTAACTTCATAGACAATTCCGTTCTGGTCTTTGCCGAAACAATATCTGTTTCCAACGCCTTAAAAAGTGTATCGGTGCTTGCATATGCGGTAACAGACGATAGCACCATAATTGCTACAAGGATAGTACATGTTAATCTTTTCAATTTAATGCCCCCTAATTATAATTAATAGCTAACTACAAAGTACCATAATAACCAATACTTGTCAACTAAAAAAACGCACACTTTCGTGTGCGTTTCAGACCGTCGAAAAAGTCGTTCAACCACAAGCAAAATAGAAAATATTTATCTCTTGCTTGTTCTATAAAAGATAATAATATATAATTATAATGGCGTAGGTTTTTTCGAAAAACCTACGCCATTGCTTGCTTTCGGCATTCCCGACCTCTACCGTACCCTCGTACGCCGACGATGTCGGGAATGTCGAATTTAACTTCCTTTTTCGCAGTCTGCCAGCGTGTCTATAGGTTTATCGACACGCTGGAACGCACACGAATGTGTGCGTTTTATGTCGAATTTATTAAGATACAACCAGTAATGCATCCTCAACACAATTATAGAAGTTCTCTTCTCCAACGGATTCATAGAAACCTGATTTTTTCATTGCCTTCATAGGTTGCGGACTAACATGGCTAAGTGCCAATTTAACGCCCTTACCCTTACACTTCTTATGAAGCTGCTTGAGCGAATTAATAGCAGTTGCATCAATTGCAACTACGCCATCCATATGTAGTATCACACAGTTTGTATTCTCGGTAGGCTTAACCTTGGCAATCTTATCTGCCATACCAAAGAACATAGGACCGCTTATTTCATATACAGTAGCTTTATCCTTTACTTCACAAGCAACCCTTGCTTCGTCACTCATACGCTTCATAAACAAGATTAAAGCGAGAAGCAAACCAACCTCGATAGCAATTACCAAATCAAAGATAACTGTCAACGCAAAGGTGACTACCATTACAACGGAATCGCTCTTTGGTGCTGTTTTAATTATGTATGCAAAATTTTTACCCTCGCTCATATTATAAGCAACCATAAAGAGGATTGCCGCAATAGCAGGCATTGGAATAAGTCCTGCAAGAGGCATTGCAAAAAGAAGAATAATAAGTAACACTACTGCATGAACCATACCTGCGATTGGTGTTCTGCCTCCATTTTTTGCATTGGCAGCAGTTCTGGCAATAGCACCTGTTGCTGGAATACCGCCAAAAAGAACTGACGCAATATTGCCGGCGCCCTGTGCCACAAGCTCCATATTCGAGTTGTGCTTTGAATTAACCATTCCATCTGCAACCACGCAAGAAAGAAGTGATTCAATTGCTGCAAGAATTGCAATAGTGAAAGCATTTGGCATAACGGCCATTATTTTATTAAGACTAAAATCCATCGCTGCAAAATCAACACTTGGAAGTCCTGCCTTAACTGTATATAGTTCATTGATTGTGAATACACCTTTATCTAAAGCAGGGATAAACTTAACCATCAGCACCCCAACTATAACCGAAACAAGTGATGGTGGGACACGCTTTTCAAACTTAGGATAGATAATCAGTATTCCAAGACAAACCACACCAACAAAAAGCGCCTGAAAGCTAAGTGTTGACATAAACTCAAAGTTTGCCACAAGCTTTTCTATAGTTTCAATTGGACTGACCCCCTGAGAATACTGAATGCCCAAGAAGTCTTTTATCTGCCCGATGAAGATTGTAACGGCGATACCAGCTGTAAAACCCGTTGTAATCGTGCTTGGGATAAACTTGATTAGACTACCAAGCTTAAATACACCCATAAGCATCAGGATAATTCCCGCAAGAATTGTAGCTATGAATAAGCCGTCCATACCCTGTGTTGCAACTATTCCTGCAACAATTGTTGCAAAGGCTGCTGTAGGTCCTGCAATCTGAATTCTACTGCCACCAAGCAAGGAAACTATAAACCCTGCTGCAATTGCAGTATAAATGCCACAAACAGGCTCAACTCCTGAAGCAAGCGCAAGTGCAATTGACAGCGGCAACGCAATAATTGCTACAACAATACCTGCGATAATATCATTTAGAAATTGCTTAGGAGCAAGCTCTTTTACAATGGAAAACATTTTTGGTTTTAAGTAAAACCTACTCAATCTGTACACCCTCTTGAATTTTTCTTAATCTAAATATGATTACTAATTATTCTTTGCCTTTTCAGTTTCAGCAAGCTTTGTCTGACGACGAATCTTAACCTCGTCTGAGATAGGACTGATTTCACCGGCTTTTGCAAGAGCCCATCTTGTAAATAAAGGTCCAAACAATTAATAAATAAGAACTGCAAAAAGTGCAGCTGAAACAGATAATAATGTTGTTGCTATAAAAAACACTTCTTAGAAATTATTGTAGAAAAATATATCTTGACATACACAAGTGATAGCATGCCCAAACACAACGATTACCAGTATAACACAACCTTACCCACTTGTATAGGGAAAAAATATATGAATTAGGCGATTAACAATCTGTTTTTTTTATTGATTATTCGAGCTTTGATCATCAATCACTTTCCCCTCTATGAGCATACAATTATATAGAGGTGATTTATTTGAAACCCTGTGAACTTGTGACACTAGTTACTGCATTATCTTGTGTTATTGCAAAAAACTTCAGCAGCGAAGATGCCGCCCTGCTTGCAGCCGCCTTTACACAACTGGGCGATTCTATTACTACTATACTTGTTGCTGAGGAGCTTAAAGCTGACCTAATATAATATAAATCGTTTCCACAAGTGAAGATAACTCTGCGTTATCGCACGACTAACCTGGGTATATCACATATTCCCCTACAGATTTATATAAACAAAAAAACATCAACGCCGACGGAGCACCGCCCTAAAAGGGTTAGTAGTGAACCAAAGGCGTTATAATTGCGCTCTCAAGCAAATAGTCGACGCGAACGTGACCTTTTTAGGAAATGGAGAAGCAAGGAAGCTATTATGAAAAAAATCCAACCGCCAAAGCGATTGGATTCTTTGATTGGTGCACAGTTTGCCTCGACTTGGAGGCGCGCCCCATATTTAAGCCGTGAATAAATCTTTTTCTCTGCCTTACCACCTGTTTCCCTGTTTTCACCCATAATACTGGGAAGCTTTCATACCTTATCAATTGAAGCCTTGAAGAATAGTCTCTGCTTTTGCAAGATGCTCCTTTAAAATCCTAATATTATGATTCAAAATTCCCTTTTCAGCCTCTGCATTGACATTCATTGTGGAAATTTCAAACTTATGCTTCTTCTGCATTTCTGCAATCTGTTTGCACTGCTCCATAATTGTATCTTCCTTCTCTTTTATGGACTCTTCATATTTTTGCCGTTCGGAATTTAGAAAATCACACTCTGTTTCAAATGCTTTAAGCTGGGTTTTCAATTCATCAATTTCAAACTTGTACTCCTTTAGAGTTTCGATTTCGTTTTTAAGCTGCTCATTCTGGGCGATAAGCTTGCTCTTTGTCTCGTCGTTTTCAGGATTAAGCCTTTTTACTTCCGCCTTAAGCTCCGATACCCTTGTCTCAAGTTTTTCTTTTTCGCGCGTTATCATCGCCAGTGAGCTACTCTGCTCTTCATTGTTTTTTTCGTAATTTTCTATGGCTTTCTTATTGCTTTCCTCCATAGCGGAAATGTATTCAAATACCTGATTTTTTTCCAACCCGAATAGAGTGGTTTTAAAATTTTTCTTCTCAGGTTCTATAATAAGCTGACGTATGGAATCCATAAATATCCCCCATTCTTTCCACCGATACCGGCACAAAATATTACTGATTATCGCTGATGTCAAGCACATCTCCGACCTTTAGTGTCCATTTATTTATTGTTCCCTCCGGAACCTCCAGAACAGAATTAGCTTTCTTTATGTATGACGACACACGGCCAGGTTCCATGTTGCTTTGCAAATAAATAATGCGGTTTTCCTCCGTAAGAAATATCACATCAATACTATAGCCCATAAAATATGTATGAACCTGCTTGCATGGCTTTAGAATCATGCCCTCCCCGTCAACAAGAGTTTTTTTTGGCATAAGGCCTGTAAGCCTGCCGAAAAATGTATCCGCCATTATTACATCCCTTGCAATCACATTTGTTTCATTGTATGCAACAATCATACCCATAACCGTACCTCCTAATTTATTTGAATTGCTTCATGAGCTGTATAACCGTCGGACCGAGCAAAATAATAAAAATTATTGGGAATATAAACACAACCATTGGAAGCATCATTTTTACAGGAGCTTTCATTCCCTTTTCCTGCGCAGCCTGTCGTCTTTCTACACGCAACTGCTCCGACAGAACCCCCAGAACATTTTTAACGGATATTCCGAGTGCGTTGGCACTTATAAGTGCTGATGCGAATGTTTTAAGCTCCGCAACGTCACTTCTGTTGGCAAAATTTTTAAGTGCTTCTCGCCTTGATTTGCCCATTTGGATTTCTCTGTACAATATTCTAATTGAATCTATAAGCGGTCCTGATAACTTTTCTGTTATCTTCAGTATTGCCGCATCAAATCCAAGACCCGCCTCCATGCTTACGCTGAGCAAATCCATAACCTCCGGAAGCTGTGTCCTGATCGATCTTTCTCTTGCTGATATTCTTGCCTTAAGAAAATAGTTTGGAGCAAGAACCGAGAGAATTACAAAAACTAATATTACAAGCATTTTTAACAGAACATCAGCCTTGAGGATAGTGCTTAGGATTATTCCGAAAGTAACAAGCGAAAAGGTTACAGTCATGCGAACAACGTTGTATTCGTCAGGGTCCATGTATATTCCCGCCATCTTCAGATTGCGCTGTAGTTTGCTGTTGCCAGTGGGTTTTTTGTTTTTCTTTTTAAGTACAATAAGCTTCTCAAGTGATTTTTTTAAGTCCTCAACCTTATCTACCATAAATCTTCTGTACAGCGAAAGGTCAAGCTCGCTTACATCCGTCTTTTCTTCCAGAACAACACTTTCAAGTCTGCTTCGCTTAATATCAATTTTTCTGCCGACCCCTTGAAGACAAATTGCAGTAATACAGAAAGCAAATACCGCCACACTCATTACAATAATTAAAATCATATGCTCTCCCTCAATATTTTACAGTAACTATTTTTTTAACAACCAAAATTCCGATAATCTCCATGACTGCCCCTACCCCAAGCATTATCTTACCGATGGAATTCTCGAAAAACAGCATCATATAACTCGGATTAATTATCGTGAGAAGAAGTCCCATTCCTATTGGCAATATACTTATAACTAAGCCCGAAGCTCTTCCTGTTGCCGTAAGAACCTTTATTTCATGTTTCAGCTTTATTCTCGCTTTTATTGTCTCCGATATGGTCTCAAGAATATTTGAAAGATTCCCTCCTACCTGACGCTGAATATTTATTGCTGAAATTGCCAGCATCAAATCATCACTCTTTATTCTACTGTTCATTGCTGTCAGGGCACTTTCGATGCTTGACCCGTATCTAACATCACGGCACACTCTTGCAAATTCCTTAGCGATTGGGTCGCTCATTTCGTGAGCAATATTTTCCATCGCCTGACTGAGGGTGAGCCCCGAACGAAGACAGTTGCAAATTACAACGAGCGCATCAGATAATTGATTTTCGAATTCCATTATTTTCTTTTTCGCTCTTTTCCTTATTAAAAAGGGCAACGAAACAATCCCAATAATTGCAACAGTAATTGCTAAAAGCATGTTACCCATTGTTATTGCAGTAATTCCCGACGGGACAAATGCGAGCAGCAG
>JAQVYH010000058.1 GCA_029004515.1 Eubacteriales bacterium
TTGCCTGTGACCACGACTATAACGGATTCTATGAGGGCGAGATTGAGATAAGAAAAAGACTTTCTTACCCACCTTTCTGTGACCTTATAATGGTCCTAATTACCGGTGAGAACAGGGAAAAGGTTGCCTTGGCAACAGAGGAAGCGGCAAAGATAATTAAGGATGAATACTCCTTTGAAGAAAAAGGCGGGAAAATTTCCAATCCTGATGCAGCTCCGCTATCTAAAATCAAGGATAAGTATCGTTATAGGTTCCTAATCAAAACTGAAAACAAAGAGTTGCTATTTCCGACACTTCATAAGGTAGAAGAACTTATTAAAAAGCGTAGCGGACTTAGCATTACTATTGACATAAATCCAAATAGTATATTGTAGCAAAGGAAATGATAAAAATGGCAATAAGAAATATAGTTAAGCATGGAGATAGTGTTCTCAATAAAAAGTGTCGTGAGGTTGTAGTGGTTGATGATAGAATTCGCACACTTCTTGACGATATGGTAGATACCATGCGTGAGGCAGATGGCGTAGGACTTGCAGCTTCTCAGGTTGGTATTCTTAAAAGAGTTGTAGTTATAGAGGTTGACGATAAAGTATACGAGCTTGTAAACCCTGTAATTGTAGAAAGGTCAGATGAAACTGCCGTTAAAAACGAAGGTTGCCTTAGTTGTCCAGGGGTAACTGCTGCAGTAGAAAGACCTGTCAAGGTTACCGTTGAGGCTCTTGACCGCAATGGTGAAAAGCAGAGATATACAGGGGAGGGTCTTCTTTGCATGGCCTTCTGTCATGAGATTGACCATCTTGACGGACTTACAATCGTTGAGACTGCACAGGAATTTATCGATGACTAAAAGGATGTTATTTATATGAAAATTCTCTTTATGGGAACACCCCAATTTGCGGTTCCCTGCCTGGAAAAGTTAATAGATACACACGAAGTGACAGGGGTTGTTACACAGCCTGACCGTCCAAAGGGCAGAGGACACAAGATGCTTCCTCCACCTGTTAAGCAGTTTGCTTTGGAAAAGGGAATACCTGTATATCAGCCTGAAACCTTTAAGGATATGGCGTTTATGCCTGTTCTTGAGGAGCATAATCCTGATGTTATTGTGGTTGTTGCATATGGCAGGATTCTTCCGTCATATGTTCTTGAATATCCCAAGTATGGTTGTGTGAACGTCCATGGGTCACTTCTTCCTAAATACAGAGGCGCTGCCCCTATCCAATGGGCGGTTATCAACGGCGAAGAAAAAAGCGGAGTATGTACAATGCGTATGGAAAAGGGTCTTGATACAGGCGGTGTATATGAGGTTTATGAAACACCTCTTGAACCGTATGAAACGGCAGGACATCTTTTTGACCGACTTTCACTTGCTGGTGCTCAGCTTATTGCATCTACCCTTGAGAAGATTGATACATTACAGGCAACACCACAAAATGATGAGCTATCAAGCTATGCACCAATGCTTACAAAGGAGCTTGCAAGAATTGATTGGAGCAAATCAGCAGTTGAGATTGTAAATCTTATACATGGTATGAACCCTGCCCCTGTAGCACACACCTCCTTAGGGGGCAATCCACTTAAGATATATACTGCACAGATCGGTGAGGGAAAGAGCCTTAAACCAGGTGAAATAGGACAGATTGTAAAGAAGAAAGGGCTTGAAGTCGGATGCGGCGATGGCAGTGTAATTATCAGGGATGTTCAGCCAGCCGGAAAAAAGCCTATGAATATTGAGGATTATCTCAGAGGTCACGAGATGAAAGGATATTTTGATGAGTAATAGTCAAAACGCCCGTGAGGCAGCTTTGAAAATACTTCATAAAATGCGTGATGGTGCGTATATTAACGCAGCTGTTAAAGAGGGCTTGCATCAGTCTATGAAGACGGAGGACAAAGCTCTTGCAACACAGCTTGTTTATGGTGTTGTGTCTAATCGTACACAGCTTGACTATCATATCTCAAAATTCAGCAAAATCCCGCTTAGGAAGATAAGTCCTTGGATATCTGATATTTTGAGAATGGGTTTTTATCAGCTTTATTTTCTTGATAAAATTCCTGTTTCTGCAACAGTTAATGAAAGTGTCAAGCTTGCAAAAAGATATGGTCATAGCGCATCTGCCGGCTTTGTTAATGGCGTACTTCGTCGTGGGGCGAAGGATGGCATGCCACCCCTCCCTGATGATTTATCCGTTGTGTATTCCCATCCACAGTGGCTTGTTGATATGTGGATTAGTGAATATGGTGAGGAAACGACAAAAAAGATGCTTGAGGCGAATAACCAACCACCTCAAAGCTATGTAAGGGTAAATACCCTTAAGGCATCAGCCCAGCAGATTGCCACAAGTCTTAATGGTGAGGTTGTTGATGACCTTCTTGTTAAGGTGTCAAGCCTTGGCGGTATTGAGAATAGCAATGAATATAAGGACGGTCTTATAACTGTACAGGGCAGAGCATCGGCGCAAGCTGTAAAGGCCCTTGGTCCTACAAAAGGAAGCCTTGCCTTAGACCTTTGTAGCGCCCCCGGTGGCAAAGCTACATTAATGGCACAGATGATGGAAAAACAAGGCGAGATAATTGCCTGTGATATATATGAGCATAAGCTTGATATTATAAGTAAAAATGCTCAAAGACTTGGAATAGATATTATCAAAACAAAACTTTGGGATGCCCAGACATTAATGAAAGAATATAAGGGCAAGGCGGACTTTGTTCTTGCAGATGTTCCTTGTAGTGGTCTTGGCACAATCAGAAAGAAGCCCGATATCCGATGGGATAAGCAGAGTGAGGATATAGAATCTCTTTGTAAGGTGCAAAAAAATATTTTGAATACTGCTTCAAAATATCTTAAAAAGGGTGGCAGACTTGTTTACTCTACCTGCACAGTATCTAGGAGAGAAAACAGCCTTATGATAGAAGAATTTCTTAAGGGAAATTCAGACTTTAGGTTAGAATATGAAAAGCAGTATTTCCCATTCGAGGAAGGTTATGACGGGTTTTATATAGGAGTATTGTTATGCAAGGAATAAACGATTTAACAATAGAACAACTTAAATCAGCGCTTGAACAAATCCCCCAAGCAAAGGGATTTCGTTCAAAGCAGATAATAGAGTGGATATATAAAGGTGTTGCAAGCTTTGACGAGATGACTAATGTATCCAGAGATTTAAGGGAACGATTAGCGGAAGAGTTTACTTTCCACTATGGGGAGATAGAACAAAGATTTCCCTCAAAAATTGATGGTACAATCAAGTATCTGCTTCGCCTTGCAGATGGTCATTGTGTTGAAGCGGTACTTATGCGATATAAGCATGGTAATACAATCTGTCTTTCTACTCAGGTTGGATGCCTCATGGGATGTAAATTCTGTGCATCTACCATCGGAGGAAAGATTCGCGATTTAACTGCCGGTGAGATGATTTCACAAATTTACGCAGTTCAGAAGGATATAGGTGAGAGAATATCTAATATAGTTCTTATGGGAATTGGTGAACCTCTTGATAATTATGATAATGTCCTTGCCTTTTTACACAATGTGAATGAGCCTATGGGACTTAACATAGGGTATAGACATATTTCTCTATCAACCTGTGGTTTGATTAATGAAATTGATAGATTAGCAGATGAGGAGCTTCCAATAACCTTATCAGTATCGCTTCACGCTCCTACAAATGAAATAAGAGATAAGATAATGCCTGTCAATAAAAAATATCCTGTTGAGCAGCTTATTGCCGCTTGCAAAAGATATATTAAAAAGACTGGTAGAAGAATATCTTTTGAATATATATTAATTGACGGTGTTAATGATACACCTCAGGCGGCACAAAGCCTTGGAGACTTGCTTAAAGGTATGCTGTGTCATGTTAACCTGATTCCTGCCAATGAAGTTGAGGAAACAGGGATGAAGAGAACTCCGCCCCATGTGGTCAAGGTTTTTCAAAAAAAGCTTGAAGATAAAGGGCTGACAGTAACAGTTCGCAGAGAGCTTGGTAGTGACATTAAAGCTTCTTGTGGCCAACTGCGAAAAAACAGAATGGAACAAAATGCATAAATGACAGTTTATTGAAAAGTGGTGAAGAATTATGCGTATTACAGCCGGAACCGATGCAGGTGCTGTGCGTAAGATTAATCAGGATAGCTTTCTGGTTGATGATAAAATGAAATATTGTATAGTAGCCGATGGAATGGGCGGACATAGTGCGGGAGAGATCGCAAGTGCTATGGTTGTTGAGGAGATTAATAGGTTCCTTAGTGAAAACATCCCAGAAACACTCCACAACACGGTGGATTGTATATACGATGCCATAAGGCACGCAAACAGCAAGGTGTTCAAGAGCGCCAGACTCAACTTTAACTATTCGGGAATGGGCACAACTCTTGTTATGACATATTTCTACGGACAAAAGGTGATTCTTGCTAATGTTGGTGACAGTCGAGCATATCTATTGCGAGACGGGGTCTTAAAGCAGATAACCAAGGACCACTCTATGGTTGAACAGATGGTTGATGAGGGGACAATTACAAGGCAACAGGCAAGTACACATCCCCAGCGTAATGTTATAACAAGGGCGATTGGAACAGACAGAGAAGTGCAGGCAGATATATTTATGCTCACAGCGAAGGATAAGGATATTATTCTTCTTTGTACAGATGGATTGACCAATGAGATAGCAGAAGAAAATCTTTGCAGGATGCTGATTGATGGTGCGGACGTAGATCAGCTTATCAGCAAAGCCAAGGAAAATGGCGGACGAGATAATATAACTGCTGTAATAATCAGAATGTGAGGTGCTATGTATGGTAGGAATGGTATTAGGAAATAGATATGAATTAATAGAGAAGATTGGTACAGGCGGTATGGCAGAGGTGTATAAAGCTAAATGCAGACTTCTCAACCGTTTTGTTGCTGTTAAAATACTTAAGCAAGAATATATAAACGACGAGGAGTTCCTTGCAAGATTCAAGACTGAGTCTCAGGCAGCGGCATCCCTTTCTCATCATAACATTGTTTCGATTTATGATGTGGGTCGTGACGGAGATTGCAACTATATTGTTATGGAATACATAGAGGGTATTACTCTTAAAGAATATATCGAGAAGAACGGTGTGTTTTCATGGCGCGAAGCTATCGAGATATCTGTCCGTATTCTCGATGCTCTTGAGCATGCCCATAAGCATAACATAGTTCATCGTGATATTAAGCCACACAACATTATGGTTACACCTGATAAGGACATAAAGGTCATGGACTTTGGTATCGCTCGTGCGGCGACTGCCTCCACCCTTACCTTGAGCGGTACGACTATCGGCTCTGTTCATTATTTTTCACCAGAACAGGCAAAGGGTAGCTATACTGACTCAAAATCAGATATATACTCAATGGGTGTTGTGATGTACGAAATGCTTACAGGCAGAGTTCCTTTTGATGGGGATAGCCCAATATCCATTGCCATTATGCAGATTCAGAACAATCCTCCATCACTTAAGGACTATAATTTAAGTGTTCCTTTAGCTCTTGAGTCCGTTATTATGAAGGCTATGAGCAAGGATAGAGATATGCGATATCAGACAGCAGCAGCGATGGCAAATGACCTATTGCTTATTGATAAGTTACCTGGGGTTGCAGTTAAGATTGAAGATGAAGAAAAGCCAGAGGAAGTTGCTGGAACTCGTGTAATCCCTTCTGTAAAGGATAGAGACATTGAAGACTATGTTGCGAGGAATAGGGATAATAGTCCCAAACAGCCTGTTAAAAAAGAAGAAGTTCAAACATTAAATAAAGGCAAGAAAAAGGATAAAGGTACTATTGCGGCAATTGTTGCAGCAGGTGTATTGATTTTATCAGTAGTAATATTTATGATGCTTCTTCTAGGTGGCAATCCTGAGGCGAAGGTTCCAAACCTTGTAGGAATGACCTTTGATGAAGCTTGTGAGAAATATGAAAGCGATTTAATTACCATCATCAAAGCTGGCGAAGAGGCAAGTGAGAAATATGCTGATGGCATCATTATTTCACAGGATCCTAAAAAGGGAGCTGGATATAAGAGCAAGACTACAATTTCCGTTATTATAAGCGGCGGTAGTGACTATATTGTTCTTGATGATTATTCAAACCTTTCTATTGAGGAAGCTATAGAAAAGATAAGCACGACTGGCCTTGACTATGAACAGCTCAGCGTAGAGGACGACGAGGTTGAGCCGGGCAAGGTTATAAAGACAAAGCCAAAGGCTAAAACCAAGGTAAGAAAAGACCAGATAATCATCTTTTATGTAAGCTCTATCGAGGATACTGTAATCGTTCCGAACCTTATGGGTAAGACTCTTGAGAAGGCAAAAGAGCTTATTGAAGAAGCTGGGTTAAAGCTTGGAGAAGTATCATATATGCCAAGCACTCGTGAGGCAGGCACAGTTCTTCAGCAGGTTGCATCAGCTGGTGAAACTGTTGATAAGGATGCCTCTATTGATTTGATAGTTGCTAAGGAATCGAAAGAGGTTTCAAAGACAATAACCGTTACTATTCCTCAAAATAGTGATTCAACAAATATTAAAGTAGTGGCTAATGGCAAAACCTTCTTTAATGCATCTGTTAACAAAACAGAGATTGCAAAGGATGTTGTGGTAGAAGGTTCATCACCACTTACAGTTGAAATATATCACAATGGAGTTTTAGTAAGCTCCAATAAGTACGAATAGAGGTATTTATGATAAATGGAATTATAACCAAAGGAATCGGCGGTTTCTATTATGTTGTTACAGAGCAGGGCGATGTGGTGGAGTGTCGAGGAAGAGGAAAGCTTCGCAAAATGAAAATAAAACCCTTAGTGGGCGATCGTGTTAATATAACAGTTGTTGGAAGTCAAGGTGCTGTTGAGGAGATTCTTCCTAGAAAAAACAGCCTTATCAGACCGACAGTGGCAAATATTGACCGAATTGCAGTTGTTATTGCGGCGGCAATGCCATCTCCCGACTTTTTTGTGATGGATAAGCTTATTGCTTTTGCAGAACACAGGGGCATAGAGGTTGTCGTGTGTGTTAACAAGACGGACCTTGCATCACCTGACCAAGTTGTCAATGTATATGAAAAGGCAGGTTATAGGGTTATCCCTGTATGTGCCGTTGATAATAAAGGGCTAGAGCCATTAGGGGAGATTATCTCCCATGGGGTTACAGCCTTTGCGGGCAACTCTGGTGTGGGGAAATCAAGTATTCTTAATGCACTTGGATTCTCTCTTGAAACTGGATCTGTTAGTAAGACAGAGCACGGAAGACATACTACTCGCCATGTGGAACTTATGCCATTTGGTGAGAGTGGGTTTGTTATTGATACCCCGGGCTTCAGCCTTATTGATATGACCGAGCTTCGTGCCAGTGAGATTTCTGATTGTTTTAAGGAATTCAGAGACCTTGAACCTTGTGAATATAGCGACTGTATGCATATAGGCGCTAAAGGGTGCAATGTTATAAGGGCGGTAGAAGAGGGTAGGATTGCTCCATCAAGATACGAAAGCTATAAAGTAATATATAACGAACTAAAAGATATTAAGGAGTGGCAAAGAACAGATGACATTACCAATTAAGATATCTCCATCAGTACTTTCGGCGGATTGTGTTGCATTTGGGAGGGACATTGCTAAAATAGAAAATGATGCACAGTGGCTCCACTATGATGTTATGGATGGACACTTCGTTCCTAACATCAGCTATGGTGTACCTGTTGTTAAAGCCCTTACAAAGGCGACAAAGCTATTTGCCGATGTTCACCTTATGATTACAGACCCGCTTTTTTATATCGAGCCATTCGTTAAGGCGGGTGCAGAGCTTATTACATTCCATGTTGAGGCGGATAGTGATATACAGGAGACAATCGATAGGATTCACAGCTTCGGCATAAAGTGTGGTCTTGCTCTTAAGCCAAAGACCTCTATTGAAGCGGTCATGCCATATCTTGATAAGATTGATATGCTTCTTCAGATGACGGTTGAACCTGGATTTGGCGGACAGGCTATGGTAGAGGATGCAATTGGTAATCTTGCAATACTTCGTAAGGCTGCACCAAACCTTGACATCCAAGTTGATGGTGGCATAAATGCTGATAATATTGGTCGTATAGCAAAAGAGGGCGCTAATATCTTTGTTGCAGGCTCTGCTGTGTTTGGTGCAGAGGACCCAGCCATGATAGTACGCCTTATGAAGGAAAGAGCTGAAGAGGCAATTAAGGGTTAAGGAGAGTATACATAATGAGAGCTTGGATAATTGCAGCAGGTAGCTTTGAGAGATCAGGTCTATACCGTTCTCTTGTAATAAAAGATAGTGATATGGTTATATGCGCCGATGGTGGATATGACTATGCTGTTACATTGGGAATCACACCGGATGTTGTTTTGGGTGATTTGGATTCTATTCGTAAGCCTATCAGGGACTCAAGAATCCCTGTTGTTAAATTCCCAGAGGATAAGGACAAAACCGACAGTCATCTTGCGATTGATTATGCCCTTGAAAACAACTGTGACGAGATAATTCTCCTCGCGGCAACAGGTGGCAGAATTGACCATACCCTTGCAAATATTATGCTCCTTTCCTATATTCAAGAGAAAGGTGCAGAGGGGCTTATAATTACTGACAAATCAAGAATTGCCCTTATCACAGGAGAAACTGTTGTTGCAAGAGGGGCAGGAGATAGAATTTCATTTATTCCGATTACTCCTACTGTTGAGGGTCTCACTACTCAGGGACTTTTATATAATTTAAGCAACAAAACTGTTAAGCATGGCGACACTCTTACTGTGAGCAACGAGTTCCGTTCTCATCAGGCAAAGGTTTCAGTTTCAAAGGGTAAATTATTGGTGATTTGTGATGCGTAAGCTGATCAATACAGGAATAACCTCCCATATCGACGCAGGTAAGACAACTGTTACAGAACAGCTTCTCTTCTTAAGTGGGGCAACTCGCACCAAGGGAAGCGTTGATAAGGGAACGGCCTTCACTGACTTTATGGATATAGAGAGAAATAGAGGCCTTTCCGTAAAAATGGCAACTACTCGATTTCGCTGGAAAGATACGGAGATAAATCTTATAGATACCCCGGGACATACGGATTTTGCAGCAGAGGCAGAGCGTGCTTTGCAGGTTCTTGACTGTGCCGTTCTCATTATTTCTGCGGTTGAGGGAGTGGAGGCTCGTACAGAGCTTTTGTGGGATGCTCTTAAAAAGCTTAATATCCCAACCATTATCTTCGTCAACAAAATCGACAGAGCCGGAGCAAACTTTGAGCAGGTGCTTGGAAACATTTCCAGTCAGCTTACATCTGACTTTGTGGTGATTAATAAACCTACCCTGTCGGATGAGGATTGCGCAGTTTGTGATAATCCTGACCTTGCGCAGCGACTTGCGGATTTTGATGATGAAGTTCTTGAGATGGTTCTTGACGGAAAAGTCATAGATAAAAGTTTGATGAATAAAAAAATCAAAGAATGTGCACAGGATAGAAGGCTATTCCCCCTTCTTTGTGGTAGTGCCCTTAAAGGCATAGGAATAGATAAGCTATTAGATGCGATAACGGAGTTATTCCCTGTTGCAAAGCCAGTTGATGGGAAACAATCAGGAGTCGTGTTTAAGCTTGATAGGGATAAGGTTATGGGCAGGGTTGCCTATGTAAGACTATATAGCGGAACGCTTAAAACTCGTGATAGTATACTCAATCTCCGGACAGGTGAGGAGAGAAAAATTTCTCAAATCCGCAGGTTTTCGGGACTGCATCATGAGGATACAGGCGTTTTGGAATCAGGCGATATTGCCGCCCTTTACGGACTTGGTGATGTAATGGTTGGTGATGTCCTTGGGTCTGATGAGTATGTGCCACAAAGCTGTATTGTTACTACACCACTTCTTCAGATACGAATGTTTCCACAGCAAGAGGAGGATTATCCTAAACTTATAGAAGCTATGGGAGAGTTTGAGGCAGAAGACCCACTCCTTAATGTGGTGTGGGTTAAGGAGCAACGACAGCTTCTTATTAATATTTCGGGTGTGATTCAGCTTGAGGTTATTGGGGAGATGCTAAAGAGCCGATATGGAATATCAGCAGATTTTGGCGAACCTGAAGTTATATATAAAGAGACCCCAACCAATTCAGGTATCGGGTATGTCTCATATACGATGCCTAAACCTTGTTGGGCGGTATTAAAGTTTGAGATTGAGCCGTTACCTTTGGGCAGCGGAATGAAATATGAATCGACTGTGCCTGATACCAAGATTTTATACAGATATCAGAATCAGGTCAGCAATACAATCAAGTCTGCTTTGAGACAGGGCATAAAGGGATGGGAGGTTACCGACCTATCAATCCGCCTTGTGGATGGCGAACATCATAACGAGCATACCCATCCTCTGGACTTTATCGTTGCAACACCGATAGCTATTATGAATGGCCTTGTTGATACAGGAACAACTCTTCTAGAACCGTTTATGAAGTTCAATGTTTCGGTTCCCGAGGAGAGCAAAGGCAAGGTTATGAGCTATATTGTAAATAGCCGAGGAACTTTTGAGATGGGGAAGCAAGCAGATGGAAGAAGTGCGCTTACAGGCGAGGTGCCTGTTGCTACAACAATGGATTTTCCTGTGCGCCTTGCAGCGATGACAGGCGGTAGAGGAGCGCTTTCCCAATCCTTTAGTGGCTACAAGCCATGTGCTGATGAACTTGGAAACACAACACCTTACAGAGGTGTAAATCCTTTGGATAAATCAAAATACATTTTATATATTCGTTCTGCATTGGCTCAGTAGGCAGGCACAAGGGGAGACATAAATATGATTATTGGAATATGCCATGGCTATGGTGATTATAATAGAATTAAGGATTGTGGATTTGAGTGGGACAGAATCGACTGCCCATTTCCTTATGATAAAGAAACAGGTGAGATATCAGAGCATTATATAAAATTCAAGGAACACTGCAATCAGCTCCATAAAGAAGGCTTCAAGGTTATGGCGATATCTCCTGTTCCTGTATGGGCATATCTTATGGGTGGGTTTGATATGCGTGAGCCCGGTGGATATGATAAGGTAAGGGATATGCACCGCTTTATTGCCGAGGATTTAAAGGGGTATGTTGACGGCTGGCAGGTAGGTAATGAGATTAATGTGTATTTTTTTCGTACACCATATGACTTTGATCAGGCTATTTTGTATATCGAGGCAGGAGTCAAGGGCATTCGTGATGTAGATAAGGAAATCCTTCTTGGATACAATTTCAGTGAATATGATGAAACTTCGATATATATGATAGAAAAACTAAATACAGTTAATGACCTTTGCGATTATATGGGGCTTGATGCATACCACGGCACATGGATAAAGGGGACTCCTGATGATCTTATTGACGATGTTAATAAACTTCATCAGCAGACAGGGAAACCCGTACTCATACAGGAATTTGGCTTCGCAAGTGTGGGGGATATCATCCAAGAGGGCGAGCTAGATAGTGCTATGTCGCAATATGGCTTTAAGGACTTTGATGAGGCTGTAGCGAATTGTGAGTTGTATCTCGAAAGGCTACCTGAAAGATTATCAAGGTCGATGAAGGGAATTCCACGTAAGGAATGGGAGGCTAATCTTCGTCATCACGAGCCACATATCTTAAAGAAATGGGTAGGTGGCAGCGATAAGTACCCCCATACTCTTGATGGACAGGCAAAATGGCTTGGAGAGGTTATAGAGAAGCTTGGCAAAACTTCTTGTGTAATTGGATTTATGCTCTTTGCATGGAGTGATGCAGGTAATTGTTTCTTCTGCGGTGCACCTGATTGCCCTTGCGAAACAGCATGGGGGCTTATTGATAATGATAACAAGGAAAAGCCATCATTCTATGCAGTAAAAGAGGCTATAAAAAATATATAGGCTTTATGGTGATTCATATGGAACAGGAAAAAATCATAGAAATATTAGATAGTAATCGCTATCTTATGAAAGAATGGTTCTTCGGCTGCTGTGAACAATTTGATAATGGCAAATATGTAGATAACAATTTTATTAATAGTATGACCTCCGTTTTGAATGGAAAATGCTATATATGGATTGTGGTTGCTTTTAATGATAATGCAGTCGTTGAAATTGTCAAACAGATGGAGACTTTTCATAAGGTTGTTGATTTATTAAAAAAACACAAGTGCAATGTTGAACCCTTCCTTGAGAAAAATGCTTTTTCGTTTTTTGTTCAGTCGGATTTAAATGAAAGACAAACTGCGGAGTATGCCACAGTAGTAGCCCAAAATATAAGGGATACGCTTAATAAAAACAATTCTCTTGATTATGGAATTGGTATAGGGCGAGCAGGCAAGGACTTTGGCAAAGTTCGTGAGGCGTATATCCTCGCGGAGGAAGCCAGCAAGTACCGCTATGCACAAGGTATGGGCAAGATAATTCACATAAGTGATGTTGAGCCTGATATGCGAGTGAACGATTATCACGCAGTTCGTGAGGCAGATTTCAGAACCTCTATTAAGGTTGGTAATGAGGAAATGAATTATGAAATCGTTACTGATATATTTGGGCATATAAAGAGAAGTAATGACCCTCTTGATATTGCCAAGAGAATCGCATTGGAGCTTCTCGTGTCAGCTAATCGTGCAATTTATGAGCTTGGTAGAAACCCTGCGATTCTTTTTGATAAGACAGATATATGGTCGGTTATTAATCGTTGTAAGGACGTTGACCAGCTTTACGAATTGATTCTGAATACGAGTCAGTTGGTAATTATGCGAATATTCCAAAGGGAAACACCTAAAGAAAAAACCATTGTTGAAAAGGCAAAGAGAATAATTGATGAAGATTCAGCGGAGAGGGTGAGCCTTGAATCCGTTGCCAAAAAGATATACATTTCTCCTTGCTATCTCAGTATGGTTTTTAGCAGAGAAACAGGTACAACCTTTAAGGATTATCTTATAAATGCCCGTATAGCTCGTGCCAAAGGGCTCCTTCACGATCCAACTACTAAAATATATAATGTGGCGAAAGCTGTCGGATACTCTGACGCCAGATATTTCAGCGATTTATTCAAAAAAAGGGTGGGCGTAACCCCTGCAGAATATCGCAAAAATTTATTGACTAAAAATTAAAAAAGCTATTGACTTTATACAAAATGAATAGTATAATTATCATAGGAATATGGACTAATTGCCTAATTTTGACCTATTCCATGTTAATTTCATAAAAAAATTATTATAACATAAGGAGTTGTTTAAAATGAAAAAAAGTAGAGTATTAGCATTGATGCTTGTAGTGGCAATGATTTTCAGTATGTCGGCTACATTTGTAGTTAACGCTGAAGATCTTACTCCACCTGCAAACTCAAAGGTAAGAGTAACAGATAAAACTGTTGCAACAAATTTTCAAGAAGGAGTAAAGCCTTGGGACATTTGGGATACAGAGGGCAGCTTCGGTACATATGACACAAATGGTAATGTCCTTAACATTCAGGGCGGTACACTTCCATTTGTAGCTCTTAGCACTTTCGGTTCAGACCTTTCTAATGTGAACGAGATCGTGTTTAAGTACAAAACAACATCTTCTCTTAAGGTTCAGCTTAGAATCAGAGAAAAAGGTTCATCAAAGACAGTTGAACTTCCTAGCACAAATGGTGAATTTGCATCAGCATCACTTTCAATGGCTAGTTTCGAAGGTGGTACTTTAACAGCTGATGACCTTAAGGAGTTTAAGTCATATTTTGATCCAACTACAAGTAAGTATACATCAACAGCTATGATTAATCTTACATCATCAGCTGCAACAATTGAGTCAATCAAGGCTTACTGGTATTCATATTCTTCTGAGTCAACTCAGGTTAGAAAAGAAATCTCAGAAGACTTTGAAACAACAAAATGGGGTTCATGGGGCGTTTGGACTGGCGGTGGCACAGTATCAGTTCCTGCAAAGATGGAATATGTAGCAGGTGCTAATGAAAACGGCACTGGCTACGCTCTTGTTGTTACAGGTGGTAATACAGGCGCAGGTTCATACGCTGGTGGTCAGTTTGCAATGCCTGATAGCTTTGACCTTACAGCAGTTGATGCTATTAGATACAGATATAAGACAACAGGCGGCGCTTCTATCAGAGCTATGTTCCAGCGTGCTTATCAGGTAGAAGTTGGTGAAACTCTTCCTGCATCAGAAGCTGAAATTATTAAGGGTCTCCTTGCTGCAGATTATTCTACATACTTTGATGCAAACAACAAGTGTATAAAGTATTTTAAGAAGGAAACAGGTGGCGGCGCTTCCGTTAGCCTTCCAAACACAAATGGCGAATGGAAGACAGTTGAATTTTCAATTACAAAGTATGGTACAAACCCATTCCTTAAGACACTGAAGTCTCTCATCGCTAACAAGAGCTTTATTCCTAACTACTGTCTTAGATTAGAAGGTAACACATATGGTGACTTCGCATATACAGGTAAGAGCTTTGTTCTCGGTGGTGTAACAGGTGTATGGTATGATAAGCTTCCTACAATGTCAGCTATCGCATTTAAGAAGGGTGGCGCAGTTTCTGAATACCTTGAAGAAGGCGAAACAGAAGTTAATGTAACACTTTCTAACACTGCTGATGTACCTGTTGAAGGTTCAGTTGTTATCGCAGGCCTTTACGATCGTGCAACAAACAAGCTCATCGATGTCGATGTTAAGGTTGTTTCAACACCTGCATTAGGCAATTCTGAAGTGCAGAAACTCTTCGTTACACTTCCAGCTGGTTATGATGAACCAGAAATCCGTGTAATGCTTTGGGATAGTGCTTCAAATATGAATCAGATCACAAATGTTGCATTCTTTGATGCATACGGATATTTCACAGAATAATTTAAGAAATCTATAAAAGGCACAGAGCATATAATGAACTGCCCCAATTTGTGCAGACAGTACAAAAAAGACAGCCTATGGTAGTTAATATTAAATTTTCAAGCAACATACTGACTTCGTTTTTCAAACGGAGTCAGTTTTGTTTTAAGTTGAATTCT
>JAQVYH010000059.1 GCA_029004515.1 Eubacteriales bacterium
GAGGTTAATCCAGACCGAGTTAAGTTTCTAAACTCACAGGATTTCGATGATGAAATCGAAGAGGGAGTAAGACTTATAAATGAATTAAAGGCATATGCAGATAAATTTGAAAGGGTAGATTTGCCTATATCAAAGCTTAAAATCGGCTTAAAATGTGGCGGTAGTGATGGCTATAGCGGAATCACTGCCAATCCTCTTGTAGGCTCACTTTCTGATAGGGTTATTTCCTATGGCGGTAGCTGTGTCTTGACTGAGGTTCCTGAAATGTTCGGTGCAGAGCATCTCCTAATGCAAAGATGCCCTACAAAGGAACTGTTTGATAAAACAGTTACATTAATCAATAATTTTAAGGATTATTTTACAAGACATAATCAGGTTATATACGAGAATCCATCACCGGGTAACAAAGAGGGCGGAATCACCACATTGGAAGAAAAATCCCTCGGATGTGTCCAAAAGGGCGGTAAGAGTGAGGTTGTTGATGTTCTCGACTATGGTGATATACTTACAAAGAATGGGCTTTCGCTCCTCAATGGACCGGGTAATGATATTGTTGCAATAACTAATCTCACAGCAGCAGGGGTACATATGATACTATTTACCACAGGTAGAGGAACACCTGTTGGAGGACCTGTTCCAACTGTAAAGGTTGCAACAAACAAATCATTAGCAACACGAAAGAAAAATTGGATTGACTTCGATGCATCACCACTTCTTGAGGGTGTAAGCATGGATGAATTAACCGATGTGTTCTTAAAATATATCTGTTCTGTTGCATCAGGTGAAGAAACAAAGAATGAACAAAACGACTATCGAGAAATATCAATATTCAAGGATGGTATAGTGCTTTGATTATTAATAATGGAACAGTGTTAAATCATGATTTTAAGTTCGCTAAAGCTGATATAGTGGTTGAGGACGATAAGATTCGGGATATTGGTAGCATTGGTGGTAATGCTGATATAGATGCCACGGATTGCTATGTTGTTCCTGGATTTGTTGATACTCATATGCACGGAGCTATGGGCAAAAGCTTCATCGATTTTGACGACGATACTTGCAGTATAGTTGCAGAATATGAAGCTAAAAATGGAACAACTGCTCTTGTTCCTGCTCTTTCTGCTACTCCAAAGGCAAAGCTTCTTGGTTGCATAGAATATATGAAGGCATGTTGCACATCGGAAAATGAAAAAGCGGCTAAAATATATGGATTTCATTTGGAAGGGCCTTTCTTTTCTGAAAAGTATAAAGGCGCACATCTGCCTGAAAACATCCGCAATACCGACCCGTATGAGCTTATGGAATATATAAATGCGAGTGATAATTTTCTTAAAATAATCACCCTCGCACCAGAACTGCCAAGTGCAGATGATACCATTATAAAAGCTATCGAAAAGGGTGTTTGCGTATCTATAGGGCATAGTAGCGCATCATATGAGCAAGCTCTTCATGCGTTGTCGCTTGGCGCAAGTCAGGGTACTCATATCTTTAATGCAATGAGCCCGCTTAACCATCGTGACCCAGGTATGGTTGGAGCAATACTGTTAACCGATGCAAAAGCAGAACTTATATGTGACTTTTTCCATATACATAAAGATATTATTAAGATGGTTTATAATAGCAAAGGCAGCGATAGAATAAATATTATTACTGATTCAGAGCTTGGCACGGGACTGCCTGATGGCGAGTATATGGTAAATGGAAGAAAAATTATTGTTAAAGATAAAAAGGCATATACCGATGACGGCACTATTGCAGGTGGCACATCCTGTATGATTGATGGAGTGCGCAACTTGGTTTCAATCGGGATTCCTTTAGAGGAAGCATGTAAGATGGCAAGTAAGAATCCTGCACAGACAATTGGTGAGTTTGATAAAATAGGAAGTATAAAAGAAGGTAAAATAGCAGACCTCGTGGTTCTTGACAAGAAGGATTTGTCAATCAAAAACGTTATTATCAGAGGCAAGTTGCTTTATTAGCTTAATAATGAATACAAATTGCAAAAAGCAGCCCATTAATAGTAATGAACTGCTTTTTATTTATAGAATGGATTCATAAAGATTGTTGCATTTACTCCAGAGGAATTGTAGCTCTTAATACGAACACATCATCTTTTGTAGTGAAGGATGCAATTCCGCCGTGGCTATTTACAATAGAGACGATGTTCCTTGTTCCAAAGCCATGTCCCGGACAGTTTGTTGCAGGGATACCATTTGAGAAACGTATTTTTCCGTCGAAGTGGTTTTTTATTGATATAGATAAATTATACTGCTTTACAGATATATCTATCGTTGTCAAACGTTTGTTTTCGTTTTTAACCTGTGAAGCGGCAAAAATAGCGTTTTCTAATCCGTTGGATAACAGACTGCATAATTCGATGTCATTAAATGGTAATGATGATGGCAACTCTGCCTGAATAGATAATTTAACACCAACACTTTCTGCCTGTCCTTCAAAATGTGATAGTAACAAATTGACTACGTTGTGGCTACAATATCGTTTTGGTGAATATGAGTTCAAATCATTACCTAGCTGTTTAAGATAACCTTTAATTTCTTGTATGTTTTCCTCTTCAGCAAATCCCATAAGTAAACGAACATGATGTCTCAGGTCATGATGGTATTCTCTTGTTTTTTCTTGTAATTGACAAAGTGATGCATACTCTGTTTCGGAATGACGAAGCTGAATAGACAAAATATCCCTGTCGTGTTTAGCTTTTTCCTGTAATTCCAAACCTGATTGATATACAAGTAAAAAGAACAAATATCCTGTGCACATAAGCGATGGCATAAACTGTACAACAAAAGGATTTCCTGTATAGAGTAAGTCTGTATATACTGTGGTTGCATAGTCGAAAATATAATATAGCAATGGTAAGACTGAAATAGTCAATGATGCTTGCCATGACCTGGATAGTGCTTTGTAAACCGCATTTGCTACATATAATCTCAGAACTAGGAATACAACAATTATTGCTATAATATGGAAAATACCATTGTATAAAATCTCATCAGAGAAAAGGTGAGAAGTTGCTGCAATCCATCTGGGAATCTGACAGCAGGAGTAAGCAAGCAGTACACCGGCTACAGAAATTGACCAAGACCTATTAAATGCAACTACAAGAAAAATTACCAGAGGAATATGCGCTATAAGAGGATACATCCATTTGGTAAATTCAAATCCGAAAGCTGTTTGGAAAAGCAATTGGAAAACGGTGACAAAAGCAGAAAATAAGGCTATTTTCTTTGTTGAGCCCTTTTGATTATCTGCTCCGGTAAAATAAACTGACAAAACTACTCCAAATATTGCTATCATCGAGTAACGCAATAAATCTATTAATATAAGCATTTTGCCTCACCTCCAAAGATAACATCGTGGAACCTTTCGGAGATATTCTGATATCTGCTTTTAGGCAATGGTAGCTTACTGCCACAAAGCATAACTATCTCGTTTTTTGCAATCCGATGAACATAGTGAAGGTTCACAGCATAAGAGCGATGTGTCTGCACAAAACAATTTTGAGAGCTAGCCTGCTTTAGTAAAGATGTAAAAGAGGTAGAGGTGCGGGTTGTTGTACCGTTTCTGTGATATAGTAGCGTATAATGCCCCATAGCTTCCATATACATCAACTGATTCCATATAACTTTTGTGATTCCACCCTCGGAATCCTTTACAGGTATTCCTTGGTCTGATATCGTTTCCTTTTGTGATATTAACTTATCCAAAACCTGATGCAATTTTTCCTCTTTGATAGGTTTAATAATATAGTCAATAGCGTCTACGGAATAACTATCAACTGCAAATAATGGTGACGATGTTAAGAAAATAATATCTATAGATTTATTCATATCTCGAATTTTTTTAGCAACATCCAAACCATTTATTTCATTCATATAAATATCCAGTACAACAGCGTCGAAAATCTCTCCATCCTCTATGGCTGACAGTAGAGAAAGACCGGTCTGAAAAGATGCCCATCTAATGTCGGAGAGCTTTTCAATACGGTATTTAGCAAGCTGCTGTGTAATATGTAAAATATAGTCTTTATCATCATCACATATTGCAATATACATAATAATCCCCTGATAAGTAAAAAATTTATTTAATTATATCATCTCATCTGAAAACAGTCAATTAACCTAATAAAATATTTCGTGCGGAAAATATGTCATTTCGTGCGAGAAAAACACATCCGTATAATATATGTAGTATAATTCAATTAACAAATATACTACATATGCTCATTAAAAGGAGGCTAAGTTATGTTTCCCTGGCTTATTGCTATATTTTGCTTGGCTGCTTTTGTGTGGCTGTGGTTTAAGGTGTCATGCAAGGAGTTGGTGGCACAAAAAAATGCTGTAGAAGCTGAAAAGCAACAATTCCGGCTTGTTCAAAAACAATTAGCACAACTGAAAGGGTCTTCTCACCAGTCTATAGCTGAGGAAAGACTTAAAAATGAAGAGGCATTATATCTGGAGGTTCAAAAAAAATATGAGCAGACCAGACGCAAACCTTTGAATCGTATTCCAGCGTTTTTATTCGGTTTTAACTCATGTTTTGAGAATAAAAATAACTAAGGAAGGTGGCGTTTTGAAATATGAAAGCAAAGAAACTATTATGTGTGTTTTTAAACATATGCATTCTTTTATCAATCTTATCTGTGCAGACACTTGCAGCGGATGCTAAGAAACCAGGCATATATATGCAAACCAGAGGAACTCAGGAGGCTGCATATCGCCTGTCACCTAACGGAGATATCCAAGGCTACATTCCGATTTTTACTGACATAGAGGTTACATCAATTGACGGGGATTGGGCTAAGGTTAGATATTTGGATGCAGAATACTATGTCTGGATAAGTCATTTTGAAAGAATTGCAGACCGCCGTGAGGTTGGGTATGTGTATGGCGGTTATCCAGATAAAGATGGATTTATTGTCGCTCATAAGATAAAAATGTCTGCTTGGGCGCAGGATTCCCTTGCTCGCATTACAAATTTCTCAGTAAGACTGGGAGATGACTGGACAAAGCCGATTACAAGATTTCAAATGGCTGAACCATTAGTTGGAATCATGGTTGACCGCTATGGTTCATGGTCCGTGCAAATGACACTTCCGGGAACTGTTGATTCTTCTACCATAGAATATAACGATATGGAGTACGATTTTGCTGTTGGTCGTCTTGCATATTGGGGCGTAACAAGTGGAACCGGCAACAAAAATTACAGTCCTGATGCATTGGTTACCCGTGAGCAGATGGCAACCTTTTTATATAACATTTATGAATATGATAGAGTTCAAATCAGAGGAGAGGGAAACGCCGGAGCTGGCAACAAGGATCTCTTAATGAGAAAAGGTAATTTGGGTCAGTTTTCAGATGCAGACCAAATAAGCTCTTGGGCGACTAATGCTATGAGCTATATTGTAGGTGAAGGCATTATGGGTGGTGTCGGTGGCGGCAGACTTGCACCAAAGGATACATGCACTATCGAGCAGGCGCAGATTATGTGTGATAGGGTATATACTTTGATAGAGAAAAAAGACCTGGAGATTGCTGCTAAGGTACAGGATGAAACAAATGACGCAAACTATATAACAAATGGACTGTACACTATCCGGACAGATTTAAGTTCAGGAGCATATGTTCAGATAAATAATAATGGTATGGCAGTATTTTCTTCATCAGAACCTACGCATTTTACCATTACATATATAAGGACTGATTATGATAAACACATTTATACTATCCAGGCTTGGGGTGGCAAATATCTGGGTCTTGCAAAAGCAAATGCAGAAAATAATGAGAAGCTTATGCTTGTAGACACGCCTTATGAATGGGAGATTAACTATTCTGGTCCCTTTACACATAACATTATTCATGTGAAGAACAGCAGTCAATTTATCAATGCACCAGGTTTTGTAACAACAGATGCAACGCCGCTCATTACATATAACAGACAATCTTCCGATGATGATAGTAACGGAAAGTTTAGATTTAAAAAAGTTTATTAATATAATTATAATTAAAGGAGAAATGTAAAATGAAAAAAATCGTAACACTTATCATGGCAGTAATTTTGTGTATGGGAACTTTAACAGGATGCTTTAGCGATCCTGTAGCGGATGAGTTCGAAAAATTCCTGAACACAGACATGGTGGAAGCAAACGCACTCTATGAGGATTTAAAAGCAGAAGTATCAAAGTGGGAAGGATACACTACCAGCGAAGAACTTATTAACAGTGTTGATACAGTTATACTTCCAAACCTTGAGCAGGCTACCCAGAAGGTAGAAGCAATTGAGCTTGCTACAGATGAAGTTAATTCAATCAGAGAAAAATATAAGAAGATGCTTGGTCTTTATAAAGAAGGATATGAATTAACTCTTTCAGGATTAAAAGCAGATGATGAAAAAATTGTGGAAGATGCTAATGCCAAGATTGAAGAAGGATTAAAGATATTAGAAGAATACAATAAGGCTTTAGAAGATCTTGCAGCTGAAAAAGGATTAACAATAGAATATTAATACATAGCAGGACGGATTCCTGCGTCCTGCCAATCTTTTGTAATAAAAATATTTAGGAGATGAAGTAATGATAATAGCTATAATAGTAATTGCGGTAGTAGTTTTGTGGGCTATTTCCACACAAAGAAAGTTAGTTGTAATGGATGAAAACATCAGTAATGCGATGAGCCAGATTGGTGTACAGCTCTCATCACGTTGGGACGCACTCACAGCACTTCTCGACTTAACAAAAGGTTATGCCGAACACGAGTACAAGACCATATCTGACACTATCAAAATGCGTACGTCTATAAATGGAAAAAGCTCTGCCAAGGAAGTAAACGAACAGGAAAACGTTTTTACAGAGGCAATGGGAAAGATTATGGCCGTTGCAGAAAGCTATCCTGAATTAAAAGCAAATGAAAGCTATTTAAAGACAATGGATAGTGTAAACGAATATGAAAATTTAGTGCGCAAATCAAGACTTATTTATAATGATAGCGTAACCAAACTCAATCGTACAATAAGAATGTTCCCAACAACATTGATTGCGGGTATTCTTGGTTTTACGCAGAGAGATTATTTGGAAACAGATGCAGCTAAAGTAAATATGCCAAGCATGAAGTGAGGTAGCCTCATATGAAAAAGCTAAATAAAGTATTAGCCATTCTCTGTGTGGTTTTGTTGTTTTGCTCAGTTACTGCATTTGCCAGCAATAATGTTTCACAGATAAATATTGATGTTAGTATCAGGGACGATGGTAGCGCATACATTGTTCAGGATTGGATAGGCACGTTTAATGAGGGGACAGAGAACTATATCCCAATAACTACAGAGGGAATTAATGTAACTGATTTTACGGTTTCGGATGAAATTGGAGAATATCAATTCGTAGATTATTGGGACATTGGTGCAAGCTTCGATAAGAAAGCAAGAAAATGTGGAATCAATCAAACATCCGACGGAATAGAGTTGTGTTTTGGAATCTCAGACTATGGCGAAAAGCGATATAGTATCGAGTATGTTGTTGAGGACTTCATAAAAGCCTATGCCGATTATGACGGCACTAACTTTATGCTTGTAAATCCTAATATGAATACTTTTCCGACTGATTGCAATGTTACCATCGCTTTAGCAAACGGCACCCAGCTGACAGAGGAAAATGCAGGAATTTGGGGTTTTGGTTATGATGGGTATATAGAGTTTAAAAATGGCGATGTTACAGCTTACACTACAACTGCTCTTAGTGGGGACAATCGTGTTATAGTTATGCTTGAGCTTGATAAGGGGATTATCATGCCAGCCACTAACGAGTCCAACTCCTTTGAAGAGGTTAAAACAAGGGCTATGGAGGGCAGTGACTATGGTGATAATGGACCAAGCCTTTTCTGGCAAATTATAGGCTTCATTATTCTCTTTGGTATTTTGGCAATTGTTATATGGATTGTAGTTTTCATGATCAAAAGGAAAAGGGCGATTAATAAGTTCTATAAAGAAGCCGATTATTTTAGGGATGTACCAAATAATGGTGATTTAAAGATGTCACATTTTTTGGCGCAACAATTTGATGTTGGTAAAGACGAGAATCTTATTATCGGCGCTGTTTTGCTTGATATGATAAATAAGGGTGAAATAGAAGCGGTGGCAGATGAAGATGTTGGTATGTTTGGCAAAGTGAAGCAACGCATCTCTCTGCATCTTATTAAAGAACCTACAGATTATCTTCGCAAAAGCCTTTACTCTATATTAGTTGGTGCAGCCGGCGAAGATGGCATTGTTCAAGAGAAGGAACTTGAAAAATACACTTATAAAAACCCCAAGAGATTGAAGAACTTTGTAGATGGAGCAAAAAAGAACGGAGAATCAAGTTTTACATCACTTGGTGGATTTTCAAACGGAAGCGGAAACTGCATAAAGGACTTAAGTGAGAAGGGAAAAGCTGAACTTGCCCAGATTATGGGGCTAAAAAAATATCTCGATGAATTTTCTCTTATTTCTGAAAGAGAAGTTAGCGAGTCAGAAATCTGGCAAGAATATATGGTTTATGCGATGCTTTTTGGTATTGCCGATAAAGTCAAAGAGCAGTTTGAAAAAGTATATCCCGAGAAGATTGGTGAGATTGAAACCTATAATAGAAATGTAATTATTTGTCATAGCTATTATCACACAATGTACAGAAGCTATGAAAAGTCTATCCAGGCACAGAGAACTTCTGGTGGTGGCGGACGTACCTCTATTGGAGGCGGCGGCGGATTTTCCGGTGGTGGCTTTGGTGGCGGATCACGATAAAACAGGCATGACAAAAACATTGCTTCAAGTATAAGGTCAAAGCAAGAATAAAGCACCCGAATTATTGTTCGGGTGCTTTTACTTATATAGGAGTAGATTGCTGCTCCTTATGCTACGTTATTCCTTCTAAGCGTATTGTTGATGCGAGATTGTGTGAAATACAAAGATTTATTTATAGTCTGTTTTTAGAATATCAGTATTCTATCATAGATATAAAATTGCACGTATGATTTTTTTAGATTGTGTATTCATATAGCCCGTGCTGATTGCAGTATAGGTAGAGCTTTCCCCTAAACATTTTAGGGAAACGCACTACTGCGTCTTGCTCTGGATACAGATTAACTGTTAACACCCTGTCAAACCCTACATATGATGCAAAGCTGATGTAATGCTCCTTTGTCATTTCATGATTTATGGTAATGTAAAAATCATCTTCAACTATTGAAACATCAATTTCATGGTTTGAATTTTCTTTATTTACAGCAAGCGGCTCAAGCTGATTGCCACAACACTTAACTTCAAATTCACCTGTGCCTTGCAGCATGCCATCACATTCAGGGCATACATAAAAAATTGGTTTTTTCATATTTATTTTCCTCCTATAATAATATCTCCAACAATATCTGACTAGATTATATACCCTTTCACTTTAATTATCAATAGCAGTTACACAATGCTATTTGTGTTATGTCATTAATTATAAAAGATTTTCTTCAATTTGCTTATCATGTTTTGTCGTAAACTATTGTTTATAGCTGCGAAAAGTGGTAAAATGAGATAGAATAATAACTATAAGGACAATGGACGGTAAATAATTCTAATATGGAAATGACAATTTTGCGTAGTAATAGAAAAACTATCTCAATAGAAATAACAAAAGAGTTATCTGTTTTGGTCCGTGCGCCATTTAGTATGAGTGATAAAATGATAGCCGACTTTGTTATGCAGAAAAGAAAATGGATAGAAAAGCATATTGGACTAATGCGTGAGCGTAATGAGAAGAATGCAAATACGATTGAGTTTACCGAGGATGAAATAAAAGCTCTCTCCAAAAAAGCCAGAGAACTTATACCGCAAAGAGTTGCATATTATTCCAAAATTATTGGTGTTGACTATGGTAGAATCACTATTCGTAATCAGGCAACCAGGTGGGGAAGCTGCTCCGCAAAAGGCAATTTGAATTTTAACTGCCTGCTAATTCTTGCACCACAAGAAGTTTTAGATTATGTGGTTGTGCATGAACTGTGCCATCGCAAAGAAATGAATCATTCAAAAAGATTTTGGAGAGAAGTAGGCAAAATCTTGCCTGATTATGAGGTTCATATAAAATGGCTAAAAGATAATGGCAGTTGCCTTATAGGGAGATTGAAAGATGATTAAGCAGATAATTAAAGATATATTTATTTTCAAAAAAGCGGAGCTTGCAACCAAGGATGATTTGCAGACAGCAATAGACTTGACTGATACACTTCGTGCTAATAGTGAAATATGCGTAGGCATGGCGGCTAATATGATTGGTGTTAATAAAAGGATTATTGCCTTTTGGGTAGGGCCAATTGTTATGACAATGATTAATCCCGTCATTGTAAAAAAGTCAAAGGAGAACTATGAGGCGGACGAAGGTTGTCTGTCGTTGCCCGGAACTCGTAAAACAACTAGATACCAAGAAATAGAAGTAGAATATTACGATATGAACTTTAATAAACACAGGCGATCATATAGTGGATTCCCTGCTCAGATTATTCAGCATGAGATAGACCATTGTGATGGGATTGTCATATGATGCAAATCAAGGGAATTTGTTCAATTGAAAAAAAGGGGGAATGATTATGAAAACAGAAGCGACCCTTGGACAAAGAGGAACTTCTTTTATATCAATTATGCGTGTTATAGCAGCTTTTGCAGTAGTCGTAATTCATTCAAGAAGTTTTGTGGATTATGATTCAAAAATTTATGACTTTATACATATCTGTGTGCTTTGGTCCGTACCTTTGTTTTTTATGATAACTGGGTATATATATTTAGGGATAAAAAAAGAAGTCAGCTATGACTCAATAAAAAAGAATGTATTCAGGCTTCTTATATTACTCTTTACTATGGGGGTTTTTTATGCTCTTCTAGAACGCGTATTTGTTGAAAAGACTATCAATGCTAATATCCTTTTGTATTCCATAGGAGATGTTTTTCAAGGAAATACATGGGACCATTTATGGTATATGTATTCAATAATAGGGATATATTTGGTTCTTCCTATGTTTAGTGCGTTTGTACAAAAAGATGGCAAAAACATATACATTATACTTTTTCTATTGGGACTATTTAGAATTGTTGTTCCCGAAATTTGTGAAATTGCGAATGTGAGTTGTGGTTTTTCTCTGCCTATAGGGGAGTATTGTTTTTATGTTTTCGCGGGTGGTGCCATGTATAGGCTTGGTGAAAACAGGGCAAAAAAATTATTCGTGCCATCTTGCGTAGCATTAGCAAGTGTTATATTAATAATTGCAGTTTGTATGTTTACATTTGATATAACTATTACAAAAGATTATTGTTATTCCTATGTGGCAATCATGACTATTTTGTTATTTATTATATTGATGAGTTTAAAAGTAAAAGAAAATAATTTTATTAAATCTGTTTCAGAGTGTTCTTTGGGAATATATCTTATACATCCATTTTTTATCCACCTTTTAGTCAAACTTTTTGACATAAGGTTAGTTGGTACTGCGCAGGTGGTTTCATTCCCTTTGGCTTGTATTGGAATATTTGCTTTATCGTATGTGAGCACTTTAGTATTAAAAAAGTATGTAAAAATTATTTGAATATTACAATAAATTGGAGCATATAATTATTAAGTGCATAGCGTTATGAAAGAATTTTACAAAGTGTGCATATCATAATAGTAAGATCAATTTGTAGTGATTGTTTTTTTACAATTACACAGAGTGATTTTTAAGACAAAGTTACAAAAACATTACAGTTAACATAAAACAAAAAAATAGTTGACAAATGTGAATATGCATGATAAAATACTATAAATAAATATCTTGGCAAACTAGGAGAAATCCTAGGACGCAAAGCCGTGAACCTAAAGGTTACTATGGTTGTCTGGCTGCAATTATTTTACAACAGTTGGTTGTGAAGTAAATGCAGTCTTTTTTGTTCTCTAAAAAACATATAGGAGGAGAAATAATGAAGAAATTTGTAGCAATGGCTGTTACGATGATGATTCTTTTTTCCACGATGACTGTAATGGCATCAACAGAAGATATAAATGATGCTATTACATTAAGCAGCAAAGGAAAAGGCAAGGCTCCTGTTACATTTTATGTGAGTCGTTGGGGAATTCAATTTGATACAGAGGGAAATATTGCTTTGCGCGATACTATTTATTTCTCAGATATTGTTTACTCAACAAATCTTAATCAGAAATTGGACACTACCGAAAGTATAGTTATTGGGGACAATGTCACAGAAGCAGATATTCTCGGTAAACTCAACAACGAACCACAAGACAAAATTGTTCTTAAAGAGTTGCTCAAGGAATATAAAAAGATAGGTGCACTTTTATATACGAATTCCGGAAAGTTAGTAAGCTGGGATAGCTTTGATGAAAAGAACTACGGTATTATGTGGTATGTATTGAAAAACCAAGCTGATGGATGGCATGTTGACGGATACGTGTATGATTTATTAACTGGTGATACTATCAGTATTGTTTTACCAGAAGAAACAAAAGATTTTGAAGATTTTATTGGAAAAGAACTAGATAATGATCCTGATGACGACGAAGTGACTGACCCAGAAGAACCTATAAATGATACATCAATACACCTCGAGGGTGCGCAGTACGCATATATTTTTGGTTATGAGCCTTCTATAGCCGTAGCATATGATGAAGAAACAGACAGAAATTATACAAGCGTTAAAATCAAGATGGCTATGGATGATAAGGTTACAAGAGAACAGGTGTCCGCTATGCTTGTAAGAATCCTTGATCAGGCAGGGTACACAGATGACAAGCAGTTTCCTATGGTAGATGCTGTTAGACCACATGCAGGTCAATGGTACGAAAGAGGTCTTTTATATCTTTGCTCTGTAGGTGGTTTTGATAGCAACAAAGCAATTACTCTGTCTCCAGTTAATAGAGGAGAGGTTGCTAAGCTTGTTTCCTGCGCATTAGGCTTGAACCTATCGTCTAGTACTCCATTTGTCGACATTGACAATAATGAATACAAGGAATATATCGAAAACGTATATCATTATGGTTATATGAAGGGTTCGAGTGCTGATACATTTGAACCAAATGGTGTAATGACCAGAGCTGAGTTTTGTAGTTTGTTCAACAACATATTGGATCGTAATAATCATGATTTGATAGCTGTTGATGAATATGGTGATGAATATGAAATTACTGCCGAAGATTATTACTTTGTTGATATGAGTCGCAGCCATTGGGCATATGAAACTTGTCTTAAGGCTACTAGTGCATATGGTGAAGATGGTTATGTTGATGTTGACACCAGAAATGCAAACGTTAGGAATATTATTGATCAGTATGAAGCACAGAAAAAATATTGATATTTGCGCATTTTTCATAATAAACAAGACAACGGCGTAGTTTTTCATCAAAGACTACGTCGTTGTCATAATATTAAGAAGAATTGCTTATTAATATCATGGTTACAGAGTCATCTTTATATGTCAAAACAACGGTCTAGAGTTCGAAAAAATGTTGATGTTTTTATTATTATGTGATATAATGCGATGGAGGTGATTCTTGTGAAAAACAATATAAAAAAGGTGTTTATAGAAATATTAGTAATGCTTGCTGATATAGCGCTTATTTGTATGTCCTATAGACTTGCAAGCGGCATAAATTCTCGTTTCGGGCATGATGTGAGTTTTAATATAAGTACATTAATAACTATAGAAGTTTTGACGGTATTTTTGTTTTACTTATTTGATTTGTATGCCCCTAAAGAGTCTACTAGGGAAGAAACTTTGATTTCTGTAGTTTTCTCATCATTAATATCCTGGGTAGGGACTTTGCTAGTGGCAAGAGTGGCGTTCAAAATGATCTTCACTTTAAAGTTCATATTCCTTATGTTTGTGATTATGAATTTGACACTTATCATATGGCGTCTGTTCTTATCGTTTGTAATTATTCGTTTTAAAGAAAAGAAGAAAATCCTTATACTGGAAACTATAAAGGTGCCAAGCAGACTTGCTAGAAAAATAAAATATTCATGCAATAATATCAATGAGGCAAATTACTATTTGATTGATGATGATAGTGAATCTGAAAGAGAATATGTTTTAACTGAAATTGTGCCAATGTATGATATCGTGTTTGTTTCTGCAAATCTTTCTAAGGAGTTTCAAGATGATGTGTTTGAGAGAAGTATTCTCCTTAAAAAGACGGTTAATTTCCTCGCAACACCCACTAATGTATCATTGATGGGCGGGGCTATTCACCAGTTTTCAGATACGCCTGTTCTTGAGATAACCGAAATGCATCTTCAGAAATATCAGAGGTTTATTAAAAGGATGTTTGATATTGTGTTGTCAATATCTGCTATTATCCTTTTATCACCGGCATTTTTAGTAATACCGATGGAATCACTGGCAGCCTTCACGCGCAAAGTAAACGAGCAGTTTGAAATGCTCTCTATGAAGC
>JAQVYH010000060.1 GCA_029004515.1 Eubacteriales bacterium
TGCTTTCCTGAAGAAGCAGATCTTTATCGATTTTCAACGCAGAGATGCCCAAAATCATTTTTTCTATTTCTTTTTCTGTTTTAAGGCCAGCAACATTTTTAAGCTCCTTTATCTCTTCAGGTGTAAGTCCATTGCCAACCATATGGTCTTTAGCTAAATCCGCAGCAGATTCAGCAGCGTATAAACGATAATCGTCCTTTATATCCTTTTCAATCGGCTCACCAGTAGCAGCAGAAATATGACCTGCTACTTGATCCTTAAATCTGTATACAAGCTTTGTATAAGGCTTACCTTTATCGTCATATGCCTTAATATACACAAGCTGCTCTGGAAACTTCTCTTGATATGCAGATACATAATCAAAATCAGCAAGAATGGCTTCTTCCTTGAATTTTGTATCATAATCATAAGTGCAATAAGCATTCGATACAACTGTCTTATCCTTTACGGCATAGACAGTAACAGTTGCTACATTGCCATCAACATAGTTACCATCCTTCATGCGCTTGTATGGAATGTTATATATTGTACCGCTTTGACCAACTGATGCGGAAATAGTTTCCCTATCACACGCAAGGACATCCACATTGCCTTTAGTAGTTTCAGGCAGAAGTTTTGCTACAAATTCATTAGCAGCCTTTATAACCTCTTCCTTGGTAACAGTAGCAAGCTGATTACCCTCTGACGCCCTGTATAGGTCTTCATAATAGTAATTATAATTACTAATTCTACCAAGCTCGTCACAGTTAACATTCAGCGATGCTGTGCGGTCCTTATCACTCCATGAGAAAGAATATGTAATCTTTTCATCATAATTGTAACTGGAACTGTCAAATTCAGTAAGTTCGGGGGGAACATCAACCTTCTCCTTAACGATGAGAAGTGCCGCCTCCATATTGCCAGCAAGGGAAGTCCCCTGTGCCATAACTGAAAGGCTTCCTAGTAACATTGTAAAACACAACATTAATGCAAATAGTCTTTTCATAATAATACCTCCTATGTATTTTGATTTTAACATATTGTACGCCGATTTACAATACTGTCTTTACATGTAACACAATCCTGCACAGTGAAATGTTGGATAATTTAAAAATAAAAAATTTTTTTACAAACCTTGACACACAAAAAATATTGTGTTATAATGTCAAAGCTGTTGAAGAAACAGACTACATAGGGGTATAGCTCAGTTGGTAGAGCAGCGGTCTCCAAAACCGCGTGCCGTGAGTTCAAGTCTTACTACCCCTGCCAAAACAAAGAACACTCAGACGATAGTTTGGGTGTTTTTTGTTTTGGTTATAAGCTTAAAAGACTTGAAGGAGTATTGCCGCTGCCGGTGGCAGATGAAGGCAATGCGACCGCCCCCGTAGGGGAAGTCTTACTACCCCTGCCACGTCGGAACAAGTTACGCTTGTTCCGATTTTTTATGCAAAAATCAGTCACTTGCTCTACTGTTCCTCCTCTTTCGCAAAAAGGCACGCTCGGCTCACCTGCGCGCTTGTAAACGCGCTTGCGACGTCGCGCTGTCGCTACCACCTTTTTGCGATTACAAGACTGCGGTGCTTAAATATCTTTTTTGGTGTCATTTCAGCAATAAATTGTTTATAGCGAGCACCAGATAGCATTAGAATTTTACATGGTTCATTTTTTTGAATTTTCCGGGCGCCATTCCGAACTCTTGTTTAAAACAGCGGTGGAAATAGCTTGGGCTGTTGAATCCCGCTTCAAAACAGATGTCAAGTACAGGTTTATCTGTGGTGAGTAGTAGTTCTTTGGCGTAATTGATTCGCAGTTGCAGTATGTACTCGGTAGGTGTAGTACTCATGTACTTTTGAAATGTACGTGCAATATGCTCTGGGGTTCTGTCCGTCATGGAGTATATTTCGTTGATATCCCTTGTAAAGGCTTTAACATTATTCATTTTTTGCACTAGCCTGTCCAGCCATAGGGGGAACTGGTTACTTGGCAAATGAGAAGATGCAATCAGCAAACTAAGCAGTTGTACCAACAGCGCTTTATATTGGATAGCTGCGGTTGCCTTGCTGCTGTAAAATGATTGAACTTCTCTGCACTGTTTTTTTATATTCTGCAATCGTTCCTTACCCAACCTACACATTGCTGGTTGCGCGCGATTACACATTTCCAGAAGTGGCTCGTTTCGTTGAAATAAACATAGGATTGCTTCCAGCACAGAAGCAGAAAAAGCCATATTTATAATCTCGTCTTCTTTTTTCCCTGTCAGGGCATGACAGTCGTTGGGCCTGATAAAAAGCATATCGCCTTCTTCCAGCCTTTGCTGGGAATCATCTATACGGTGCATTATCGCACCTTTTGTTACTATAAAAATCTCGTAAAACTCATGCACGTGAGGGCTTGACAGCAGATTGTTGCCGTCAATAAATTTGAAGAATACCTCCGTCTCATCAAAAACTTCTTGCTGTAATATTTTCATAAAATCCTCCCATTATCAGTACAGTGCAATTTTAATCACTGTAGTGGTGGAATATCCTTCGATATATGACTATAATATCATCATAAGGCACGTTTGTCTATAGGAGGTTTTTAAAAAATGACACATATCCAGCACGCACAATATATTATGAAATTCATTGACACTTACCGAGAAAATACAGGAAAAAGCATCGCAGAGCGTGAAGCGGCATGTTTATCCGTTCAGTTTCCTTCCTCGCTCTCTCCTATTATATCTGACGATTTACTAGCAGGCCGAAGTTATTCGCTTGCTGTCGGATTTAGTATGCAGGAGAACGGAATGGGCTATTTCCTAAATGAGGAGGCCTACCAACAACTACTGCCCAACCTATCTGAGGAAATCAAACTGGAGTTGGATAGTTACATGGAATTCTGGCGGACTGAAACCAGCTTGGCACAGCTTAAAAAGAATACGCCGCAGCATATTCTGGATATGATTCCAAACGATAATTTTCAGGGAGAGCCGGGTGTGGCCTTTTGGCTTTGCCGCATGAGCGGAACAAATTTTGATTTTGATAAGCTCGTTCAACATGGTATAAATGGACTGATAGAGCTCCTGCAGAATAAATTGTCTGAAACGGAAGATAAAGAAGCCTGTGATCTATACAGTTCTATGCAGAAAGCTCTGCAAGTTCTGCAAAACGCAATTCTCCATTATAGTGCAAAGGCGCACGCATATTATGAAAAGGACGGGAATCCTCAGCACAAAGAGCTGGCAGATGTTCTGGCACATATTGCTGTTAATAAACCTCAGACATTTCACCAAGCGGTGCAACTCACCTATATATATGCATTAGTGTCGGGCACATACAATTACGGCCGCATGGACGATTATTTGGGTGATTTTCTGGCTGATGATTTGAAAAACGGAGTGACCACTCATGAGAAGGCTAGGGATATTCTTGCCAGTCTGTGGAGACTGATCAATGCACGCAAAACCTTCTGGGACGGCCGTGTGATTGTCGGCGGCAGGGGAAGACGAAACGAGGAAAGCGCTGATATTTTTGCTTCTCTTGCAATAGAGGTTGCCATGCTTGTAAGGGATGTACTTCCTCAGCTGACGCTGCGCTTTTATGAGGGGCAAAATCCGCAACTGATGCAGCAGGCTTTGCAAGCAATCGGTAGCGGCTGTATATATCCCATGCTTTATAATGATGATGTAAATATCCCATCTATTGAGAAAGCATTTGATGTTCCATATAAAGAGGCAGTGGATTACGTTCCATTCGGTTGTGGAGAATACATTTTAAACCACAGGTCTGTAGGTACGCCAAGCGGCGTGATAAATCTGCTGAAGGCCCTTGAGGTGACAATCTTCAACGGCGTCGATCCTATGTCTGGTAAAAAGATGGGGCTAGCGTTGGGTAGCCTTTCTGATTTCGATACCTTTGAGGATTTGTTTTATGCATACTGCAAGCAGGTAGAATCCTTTGTTGAAGTTCTAGCTGAACAGGAGGCCTTAGAATACAAGATTGCTGCGGATCAGGCATCCTATCTACTGGCGAGTATCCTTTATGATGATTGCATAGAACGCGGAAAAGCGATTTTTGGCGGCGGTGTTAGGTATCTCGGGGGAACTCTTGAGTCTTATGGGAATACCAATACTGCCGATTCTTTGACAGCAATCAAAGCGCTAGTTTATGATGAGCAAAAGATAGAGAAAGAGGCACTTCTAAAACTTTTAAAAGACGATTTTAAAAACGGTGATGACATGCGAAAGATGCTGAAAAGTGCACCGAAATACGGGAATGACGATGACGTCGCGGATGAGATGTTGCAACAGGTGCATAATCATACTTGTCTGTCAGCGAAGGCACAAAATCAGCGAGTGGGTCTACATTCGTATTTAGTAGTAGTTATCAATAATGCAGCAAATACTGTTTTGGGCAACTTTACTATTGCGTCGGCTGACGGACGCAAAGCATATGAGCCGATGGCTAATGCGAATAACCCTTCAGGTGGAAGTGATGTAAACGGAGCAACAGCTTTCTTAAATTCACTGGTAAAACCTAACACCCAGATCCATGCAGGTGCAGTGCAGAATATGAAATTTTCAAAAGAGATGTTTGGTAAGCACTTGGAAAAGACTAATAGCCTGCTGAAAACCTATTTTAAAAAGGGCGGTGCTCAGGCAATGATCACAGTTCTTGGTCGGGAGGATCTTGAGAATGCGTTAAAGGAGCCAGAAAAATATAAGAATCTTATTGTACGGTTGGGTGGCTTTAGTGCACGTTTTGTGGAACTAGATCCAAAAATACAGCAAGAGGTTTTATCTCGTACCATGTATTAATATTTAGCATAAAATTGGAATGTGGAGGAGGGCGTAAAATGGGAATGATATTTGATATCCAAAGATTTTGCATGGATGACGGACCGGGTATCCGCACTGTAGTTTTTATGAAGGGCTGTCCTCTTGACTGCGTCTGGTGCCACAATCCGGAATCTAAAAGCATCAAGTCGCAGACATATCTTGATGGATCCAAGACTATTGGGTATGAAAGTACCGTGGATCAAATCATGCAGGTCGTTTTGCGAGATCGAGACTATTATGAGAATTCCGGCGGAGGTCTGACGCTATCGGGCGGTGAACCCATGTTCCAGTCAGCCTTCAGTTATGAAGTCTTGCAAGCTGCAAAACAAAGTGAGATACATACTTGTATGGAAACTTGCGGTTATGCGTCGCAAGAAGCCTTTGAAAAAATTCTGCCTGTCACCGATCTGTTTTTATTTGACTTGAAGGCACCGTATAGCACGCACAAAAAGCTGATTGGCACGGATAATGCGCTCATTTTGTCAAATCTTGCTTTTCTACATGATAGTGGTGCGGATATTATTTTAAGATGCCCCATCGTGCCCGGACTCAATGATACAGATGAGCATTTTAACTTCATTTCGGATGTTTTACATCGAGCTCCCCGTATTCTTGATGTACAACTCATGCCGTACCACAATATGGGAGCTGTTAAAGCAGAAAGGCTAGGTATGCCTTACGACGCACCAAACGAAAACGCCACAAAGGTACAGACACTTAGTTGGGAAAGACAGTTGACTGCACTTTTATCTGGGCGACAAAAATAAATTGGCTTAAAGCATAAAAAATATAACCTTGAACACCCAGACGATAGTTTGGGTGTTTCAGACCGTCGAAAAAGTCGTTCAACCACAAGCAAAATAGAAAATATTTATCTCTTGCTTGTTCTATAAAAAATAATAATGTATAATTATAATGGCGTAGGTTTTATCGAAAAACTTACGCCATTGCTCGCTTTCACCCTTCCCGACCTCTACCGTACCCTCGTACGCCGACGATGTCGGGAATGTCGAATTTAACTTCCTTTTTCGCAGTCTGCCATCGTGTCTATAGGTTTATCGACACGCTGGAACATCCAGACGACAATTTGGGTGTTTTTCGCTTTGGTAATAAGTTTATAATACTTGAATCCGCTTTTATGATGCTGTACACAAGGAGAGACCTTTTGTTTGCTTGACCCCATTAATTAATGTTTTAGTATTAGCGGTCATATTTAGGTATATTTCATAGTGAGTATAACATGATTTGAAGCTTATCAAGTTACCCTATAATGTCAACTTATTCGGTCAAATGTTATATTTAAGTGTAGTGAAGTAAGATATAATCAACTTAAGGTACTGAATAAACCTTTACCTATATTATATATATAAATAATTCGGGGGAAATGACAATGAAAAATCAATTTACAAAAAAAAGCTTAGCAGCTATGCTTGCATTGATTCTTGCGATACCTTTACAAGTGTCTGCATCAACAATGAGTAGCCGTGTATTCGCAGCTGAATCTGGCAGCGAAGCACAAACCGTCCACGTTACAAACGGTAATGAATTCAACGAGACTTTTGATACAATCGCTGATGCAAATACTCTACTCAACGATTCAAACAAAAACGATAAACTTGGATACTTGCCAAATATAGAAATAAAAACCGGCATTGTTAGTTCAGGTTATAAAAACAGAAGGGGTTACATAAAATTCGACCTTACATCTGTTACCAAAGCGGTAAAAAGAGCAAAGTTGAGAATAAGTGCAAAAAATATTACTAATTCTACTCTTGTTAGTGTTGAAGCATATCAAATAGCAGATGACAGCTGGCAGGAGAGTACCATTACAGGAGCAAATGCGCCGGCAATGGGCTCACTAATTAATAGTGTAAATGTAAATGCATCACAAAAATATTATGATATTGATGTTACCAGTTTTGTGCAGGATCAAATGACAAGTGATAAATTAATTTCTATAGGTCTTATGGTTTCATTATTAAATAAGGATATAGGTGTAAATATAAACAGTAAAGAAGGAATGGCATCTCCTCCTAAACTATTTATAGATTACATGTCACCCAGTATTAATTCGGTAATAACAGCGCCGACAGCCGACTCATATTATCTTACGGGTAAGGATGTTCAGTTTACCGGCAGTGCATCAGATGATAGCGGTAAAAGTATTACAAGCGTTGAAATATATGCAAATGATACATTAATTTCCACTCAGCCCGGCAGCAGCTATACTTTTAAAAAGGCAAACTTTGCACCCGGAACTTATGATATTTATGCAAAAGCTATCAATGAGGATGGAGAGGCAGGTTATTCCGAAAAGATTTCAATAACCGTTTCTGGTATAATGCTAACAAAAATATTCTCTGACAATATGCTGTTTCAGCGAAATAAGCCAATTGTTCTCAAAGGCACAGGTCTTAAGAATATTTCAGTTACCGCAGAGATTAACGGTATCAGCGCATCTACCACCGTAGGAAGTGACGGAAAATGGGAAATTAGAATCCCCTCACAACCGGCAACAAAAAGTACAACTTTGAAATTCACAACCAGTGAAGGCGTGGTCAAACAATTTAACAATGTTGCTATCGGTGAATTGATTTTGTGTACCGGACAGTCCAATATGGAAACGGACATTAATTATTATCCAACGCTAAATGGTGAGGTTGATAATGATTATGAAGACATACGTTTATTTAAGCAGGCATCGCCGTCAGGAGTAAACGGAGGTCGCTGGACGACCGCAAAAGCTTCAGAAGCATATTCATTTTCAGCGATAGGGTATATGACAGGTAAGTATTATTACTTATCCGAAAACGGCAATGTGCCTGTCGGACTTATTTTTGCAGCGGTGGGTGGAACAACCCTAAACTTATGGGCTACACGCACAAGCTTTGACTATGACCCGGATACGATACTCAAGAAGAATGGCCAGCATTATAGTTCAATGGTCTCTCATTGGACTAATATGACTATCGGGCATGTTTTATGGTATCAAGGCGAGTCAGATACTTTTACAAATGTTCCCTATGAAAAATTATTAACAGAATATATAGACGGATACCGCGAGGCTTGGAATGATGAATCCATTAATTTTACTGTTATTCAACTGCCAAGTTATGATTGCGAACGTGCAGGGCTCACTCGCTTAGCCTTGGGCGTCAAGGATGCGCAGTTTAATGTATCGCAGCGTCTTGATAATGTTGCAACAGTTGTATCTATTGATACGGGAGAGCCGCTCAACGTACATCCTGCGGACAAAACACCAGTAGCCATGCGAGCTGCGCTTGCAATCAAACATTTTGCGAACCCCTCTGATACATCTCTTATATGGAAAAGCCCGTCTTACAGCTATTATGAACAAAATGACAACAACATGATTATACATTTTAAGGACATAGCTGATGGACTAAAAACAACTGACGGCAAAACACCAAGAGGTTTCAAAGTTGCAGGTGATGACGGTAAATTTGTTGATGCCAACGCAACCTTAATCGGTGATACCATTGTGATTGATACATCTACTGTTGTAGGCACTCCAAAGGTACGCTATGCATGCGAGGGCGCGCCTACCTACGCAGGCGCATATACAGTTGTAAATGTTGCGAACAGTGCTAACCTCCCCTTGGCACCGTTCAGAACGGATAATGATATTATTTTCTGTACTACAAGAAATGCAGACGGTACCCTTACTAACCCATTGAATTTTGCACCTACTATTAGAAAAATAACAGCAAGTGATATCAGTAACGGGGTGTCACGAATTACAGTTAATGCAAGAGATTATGACGGCTATATCCAAAAGCTTGAGGTATACGCCGATACGAAACTGCTTGGCACAGCAACCCTTTCTGACGGTGAAGCAAACTACACCTTTGACTGGGAAAACCCTACGCTTGGCTCTCATACCCTTTATGCAATTGCAACAGATGAGAAAGGAACCACATCTGTTAAAAGCGATCCATCTGTCGGTACAACAACTGTTACTCCAAGGAATTTTATTGTAAACCTTATTAATGGTCCTTCTTATGCTCTCTTGCCATTTACCGATTTATTAGACAAGCCGATAAACACATTTGAAGGAGAGAACGGTGTTTCAGTTCAGGCGGTACTTGGCGGGACTGCTAAGCTTATTGTTGCAGCATACAATAACGACAAATTAGTCGGATTGAAAATCGCAGACGGAAATACAGAGTCCTTTACTGCAGATGAGCTTAAAGATGCAACAAAGGTACGGGCATTTATATTCAGTGACATGATTACATTACAGCCATTAGCAGAAGCAAATATGATAAACAGAATTGCTAAGTAAAAGTAAGGATATTGATTTTTCTGTTGTCCCGAAGAACGCTGCAACGGAGGCTAATACAGGGATGGAAAGTTTCTATAAATCCCACAGCTCATCCGTGTTACTCAAACAAACCTATTAGATGCAAAAAAGCCCCTTAAGTAGAGTCTTTTTTGCATCTTTTTTGTTATATTAAAATTTACTGTATCTAGGAAATTTGTGCTTATGATAAATATTAGGTACTGTGAGATATACATTCCCAGCTGAAAGCTGATGTGGGTTGCCTTGTACAGTTACTTCACCATTGTCCCTTCTGTTGGTTATATATAAAGTATACAATCTATCTCTGCGTTTTACAGACACGCTGCAGATTAATACTAAATAAAAACAACCCGCGTCATTTGTACTTGACGCGGGCTCTATATTGTAATGTAATTTACATGGTAAAACTTATTTTATACTATTGGCTCTGGAATTGTGAATGTAGTTATAGGCTGATCTCCAAATTCAATATGGTGTATTGGCGAAATGATATCATATGTAAATCCGCCAACTGCATTAACGCTTGACGCCCAAACAAAAGCTTTGAATACGTCACCAGGAGCATAATTTCTTCCTGATGTTTCAGGATCATAAGTTGTTTCGCCATTGTGATTCAGAGTGAAAGTGATCTTAGAATTAATCGTCCTGACTGAAGTAATGGAGCCATAAGGCTGCGTATCCAATGATGTTTTTATCACATTTTTGAGTGTTCCATCCTTTGAATACTGTGCGATAATTGCCCCTGAAATTCCTTTCATACCTAATGAACTCAGGCTTGTATTGGAGTTGAGAACAAGCTTTGCTTCTATTCTTGTATTCGTAGCGGGGCTTACCCAGTTAGACCATAGAGAGAGATCCCTTGAGGTTCCTGATTCTGCCGTAATGACTAAACGCGAAACATCTATAGGATTACGAACATGTCCCAAATATGGCACGTATGTTGTATCAACGCCAGCTTTACTCAGGACAACTTCAGCTTTTATCTGTTTACCTAACATATCTGCTGTCGGAGTGAAATTATCGTCAGTCGACAATGTAACGGTAGGATTTGCAACATCATACCATTTTCTGCTAACAACTGTGTAACCTGCTGCATTGATGCTTGCATCGCTATCAAGAGTTAAGGTCTTACCAATAACAGCGCCGCTAATCTGTGCTGCTGTAGTGTAAGCATTAACAGCAGGTGCTTTATAAACACGGATGTTATCATAAAATTGTTGATTTTTAGCACTAGAAGCACCCATAAGGAATATATGGTCATAAGGTACAGTAAGACTTGGCTTAGCTGTAGTTACAACATCCCAAAAAGCAGGTGTAAAAGATGGAGCCTCATTATCTGATGAATCAAAAAGTCGATATCTTAAGGTTGCAAATTTTCCCTGGCGGATAGATAACTGTAATAAACAGGTCTTAAGCTCTGCGGTATATACGCCCTCTGAGAGTGAAACTGCTCCCGGTTTGATAGTGCGGTTATGGTTTTGTACAGTCGTACCATTTGTCCATGCAATATGACAATAGGGTACGTTAGTATTTATATTTGCACCTGCGAATATTCTTCTATTATTATTGTTTGTTGACTCAGTAATTGCAACCCCTGTACTTCCTGAGTTAGCTGGATTGGCGAAGGTTGAGTCAAACATCATGTAGTAATCACCATCTACATTTGTATAAATTTGATTTTCAGGTACAATCTGGCACTTGTAAGACCCAGCGTCAATAAAACGCACACGCCCCTGAGGATCAACTACCGCTGAGCCTGAGACCTTAGTCCAGTTCGTTGAAAAATATGGTGAGCCAGTATTGTCAATCGTTGCCAAATCCACGTCTGCACCTGTTGTGTTATCAAACGTTTCATCGACAATCTTCGTCCAACCACTTGGAGCAACTACATCTTCAGAACTAGCTGATACAACGACCGCTCCAGCGGTAAACGTGCAAAGAAGTACAGTGATAAGTAATAAACCGAAAAGATACTTTTTCATAAATAACCCCTCCTAGAAATTTCGTAGTGTTAATTTTACACCACTATTTTTTTATTAAGTACTTATACTTAAATAATTTTTTACAATTCTCACTTTTGTCTATATAATAACCAACACAGATACTTATCGCGTTATTTTGATATGTCAATTATATATGCTAATATCTGAATATAATATACATATTAGTATAAAAAGTTGACATATATAGACTAAATGTGTTATCATTAGTTATCAAAGGTGTTATAGGAGGGCTATATGAAACATAATGAATTGTATAAGGAAAGTTGGGAAAGAGAATACATAGTAGGCAGGAGAAAAAGTGTTAGCTGGATTATGGCAGATTACCATTATCACGATGGTTATGAAATATACCTTACTATGACTGATAATATTAAACTATACGTGAACGAGAAGATATATCTAGCAAATAGAGGTTCTCTCGTTGTATATAATCATTTAGACATGCATAGGGTAGTTGTGCCTCCTGATGTCGAGTATGAGCGTTATATCATTAATTTCAAACCCGAATATATCAATGGCTTGTCTCTTCCTGATGTTGACCTGCTGGATTGTTTTCTTAACAGAGATGTTGATTTTTGCCATATGATTCAATTAAATGAAGAGCAGCTAGACCATATGCTTGGTCTTTTAAGTAAGGCTCTTACATATTATAATTCTCCTGCTTACGGTAGCAGCGTATATAGTAAAATTACACTAGCAGAAATTCTTCTTTATATTAACCCTTTGTTTCATACAGTTTCATCACCAATGATTGCATCAAAGGGCTATATGCACGTTCAGCCCGTTCTAAAATATATTCATGATAATATAAACAACCCTATTTCTGTGGAAAGTATAACAGAAAAATTCTATCTTAGTAGCCATCACCTCGAATTTCTATTTAAACAGGTTACAGGTTCAAGCATCAATCAATATATTATTTATAGAAGAATCCTCAATGCAAAACATTTATTAAAACAAGGCATATCTGTATCACAGGTAAGTGAAACAGTTGGTTTTAATAGTGCTTCCCATTTTATTCGTACTTTTAAGAAATTAACAGGAGTAACACCGAAACAATATGCAATGAATTATTATTCGCTTCAAAAAGAATAGATATAGTTCTCCGCAAGTTTAATAAAAAAGCAAGAACAAGTCTTGTTTATATAAGTTATATCACTACTATTATAGTAGGCATACACTTATATTATATTGTCCACTGATTTCGATAAAACAATGGTGTGACCTGTTCGTTCTTGCGAAACACCCTTATAAAATGTGTTGCGTTGCAAAAGCCTGTTTCAATAGCAATCTCCTCAACACTTTTATTTGAGTACCTAAGTAAGGCTCTCGCCTTGTTAATTCGTATCGTTGTTAGGTGCTCATTGATCGTTATACCTGCACAGCGTTTGAACTCTCTTGAAAGGTGATATTTGTTCACAAAAAACAGTTCAGACAGCATGCTAAGTGTAATCTTTTTATTGTAGTTCTTTGCAATGTAATCATATGTATAATTAACGCAGTCAGGATACTCCGCTTCATGGATAGCGTCGTTGGAGCAAAACATACATACGTCAGTAAGTATACGTGTTATGTTAAGAGAAGTAAGCAGCTCTGCATAACCAGCTTTCTTCTGATTCAATGAAACTATCTGCCAGAGAAGTGACATAATTGTTTTTTTATTTTCTATTTCAAACACGGTAATCCCGCTTTTAGAAATCAGGTCGTAATATCCGGCTGTCTGAATACCATTAAAATATAAATACAGAGCCCACATTGCCTTATTATTGTGTGTATACAACTTATGATGCTTATTGCAGTCTATCACAAACATACTGTTTTTTTTAATCAAATATTTAATGTTATCATAATCAAGTATGACTTCTCCATCGCATACATAAAGCAAAAGGAAGCTATCCAAATTGTCATGTCCTCCCCCACTAAATAATTCTCCATCAATGTAGCCCGTTTCAATAACGTAAAATAGGTTGTTTTTTGCAAAGTCGCTTGGGGACACTATGATTCTAATAGATTCCCCATCAAACGCTACACCAGCATCTTTATCCTCTTTCATCCAAATACTTCCTCCTCCGCTTGCATTATTGTACTATTTTTCATCAAGTTTAGCTATAGAATAGTACTATTGTATTATGATATACTATCTTTGTCAATACTACAATTAAGGAGATTTTTATGAAAAACAGACTTTTGGTAATTATACTAATAATGACATTTATATTGTCATTATTTTCGACCTTCCCTGCTTCGGCAGCTGTCGTCGAAACAGTAACAGTTCCTGTAACGGTAACTAGCTCATACAAGGGAGTCAATGACTGGGCTAACGCGACCTTTACCTGCATTCTGACTAACGGTGTTCCAGCCCCATACGGAACGCTTTCAAACGGCGTATACTCTTTTATGTATAAGCCAAGTACAGGCGAAATTAAAAAAGAAGTACAGACAGACATAGGATTTTCTTTTGTTGGAGCTACAACATCAACCGTAGTTATCCCTTGGAGAATAGACGCGTTTTCCGTGTCATCTGCTGAGTATACTAACAACGGTGCTGCTGTGACTACTTCCTATCAACAGAAGACAATTACCTTTTCATCAAGTGTATATGTATATACCTTCAATAATCTTAGTGATGATGTTCAAGAAATTGGAATTTCTGAAGGCATTGAGGTAATCTCACCCAAAACATTTTATGGAATACCAACCACAAATAAAACATTAAGAATTGTTCTTCCCACTACACTTAAAACAATAGATAATGGTGCCTTTTGGGCCGCCACTCTGGGCGGTGCTATCTATAATGAGATAATAATCCCAAGTGGCGTAACAACAATTAACAATAATGCATTTGCAATAACGAGATTCACTGATTGCACCTTCCCAGCAGGAGTGAGCGTTGTCACTGCCAGCGTGTTGCAAAATAACAACAAGTTGGTAAATATGACATTCAAGGGCTCTATAACCAGTTTCGGCAACTCTGCCTTCAGCGGATGCAGTGCTCTTCGCAATATGACATTTGAGGGCAAGACAGCTCCCACAACATTTGGTACAAGCGTGTTTAATTCAGTAACAAAGCTTAATGTATTTTATCCTGCAAACGGCACCGGATATGATACAGAAGCCTTTAAAAATGCATTCCCTACAGGCACAACATTTACTCCAGTTGCCAGCAAGCCGGTAGCTACAGGTCTTTCCATTTCCGGTAAGGGGCTTGTAGGTAATACTCTGCAAGGTAGTTACTCAACCTTTACAGGTGCTGGAACAAGTATCGAGACTGGCTCAACAGCTACTTGGAGAAGAGCGGATGATAGTGCATTTACAACAAATGCTACCAC
>JAQVYH010000061.1 GCA_029004515.1 Eubacteriales bacterium
CTTTCTTGCATAGTCATCTAAGTCTTTTGCATTAGTTTTTAAAGTGCAACCGGGAAAGTATGCTACATTCATTGTCTATTTCCCTCCTATCATACCATCTGTTCTGGATGGAATACTTCGTCGAATTTTTCTGCCGTAAGGAAACCAAGCTGTAGACAAGCTTCCTTAAGTGAGATATTATCTTTAAATGCCTTTTTAACTGTTTTTGCAGCATTTTCATAACCAATATATGGGTTAAGTGCTGTTACAAGCATAAGAGAATTGTGCAGATTGTGATGCATCTTCTCTTTATTTGCCTTAATGCCAACAGCGCAGTTCTTGTTGAATGAAAGAATAGAGTCAGAAAGAAGTCTTGCTGACTGCAAGAAGTTATAAATACATACTGGCATAAATACGTTAAGTTCAAAGTTACCCTGTGATGCAGCCATACCAACAGCAACATCATTACCCATAACCTGTACAGCAACCATAGTTACTGCCTCACACTGTGTTGGATTTACCTTACCTGGCATAATTGATGAACCAGGCTCATTCTCAGGAATAAATATTTCACCAAGACCATCTCTTGGACCACTTGCAAGCCAGCGAACATCGTTTGCAATCTTCATCATATCGCAAGCAACTGCTTTAATTGCGCCATGAGCAAAAACAAGTTCATCCTTTGAAGTAAGGGCATGGAACTTATTAGCAGCTGTAATAAATGATTTGCCAGTAAGACTTGCAACCTTTTGTGCAACTATCTCACCAAAGCCTGCCGGAGCATTAAGTCCTGTTCCTACCGCTGTACCACCAAGAGCAAGCTCGTAGATAGGCTCAACTGATCTCTTGAGGAGCTCAATATCTTTTTCAAGACTTGAACGCCAGCCGCTGATTTCCTGACTAAATGTGATAGGCGTAGCATCTTGAAGATGAGTTCTACCACTTTTTACGATACCTTCGTTTTCTTCTTCAAGTCTTTTGAATGTTGAAATAAGAGTTTCACAAGCTGGAATGAGTTTATCTTCTATCATCAGCACAGCAGCAATATGCATAGCTGTTGGGAATGTATCATTTGATGACTGGCTCATATTGACATCATCATTAGGATGAAGTATCTTATCACCAACAATTTGATTACCACGATTAGCAATAACCTCGTTAGCGTTCATATTAGTCTGTGTGCCTGAACCTGTCTGCCAAACAACGAGTGGGAAATTATCATTAAGAGCACCAGTGATAACTTCATCGCAAGCCTGACTGATGGCAACAAGCTTATCTGCTGTCATCTTCTCAGGACGAAGCTCACTATTTGCCTGAGCAGCGGCCTTCTTGAGTATACCAAAAGCGTGGATTATCTCTCTTGGCATAGTCTCAATATCAACACCTATTTCAAAATTTTCATGACTTCTCTGAGTCTGTGCGCCCCATAGCTTATCAGCAGGGACTTCGATTTCGCCCATTGAGTCATGTTCAATACGATATTCCATTGTTCATATCCTCCTATTTAGCTATTTTAGATCAATGCTTTTAATAATGTTTCTAAGTGTATCCGCACTGTGATGAAGCGCCTTAATCTCGGCATCATTAAGAGGAAGAATAACCTTACTGCGGATTCCATTATGACCTACTACGCTAAGCGCACTAAGACAAATATCTTCAAGTCCATATTCACCATTAAGCATAGTTGATACTGTCATTGTTGTATCGATACCGCTAAGAATACATCTACAAATGTGACATACAGAGATTGATACAGCATAGAATGTTGCACCCTTTCTCTCAATAACACGACCGCCTGATTTGCGAACATAATCTTCAATTTCTGCATAATCAAGAGATGGCATTACATCTTCCTTATTAATAAAGGAGCTATGACATTCTGCAATTGGAATATTTGAGATATTAGCTAGTGACCATGGAATAAATGATGAGTCACCGTGCTCTCCCAAAACATATGCATGAACATTGTTCTGACTAATCGAAAAATATTCTGAAAGTCTTGAACGAAGTCTTGCTGTGTCAAGAATCGTACCTGAACCAATAACACGATTCTGTGGAATACCTGAATACTTACAGAAAGCATAAGTAAGAATGTCAACAGGATTGCTTACAATAAGGAATACTGCTTCAGAAGCATATTTTGTAACCTCTGGCATAATTGACTTGAGCACATTTACATTGCTCTGTGAAAGCTCAAGTCTTGTCTGACCTGGCTTTCTAGCAAGACCCGATGTAATAATAACAATGTTAGAGCCTGCTATGTCAGCATATGATCCAGCATATATTGAGCAAGGATTACAGAAAGGAAGTCCCTGTCTGATATCAAGCGCTTCACCAAGGGCTTTTTCGTTATTGATATCAATCAAAACTATTTCTGATGCGAGGCCGCATACTGTTAATGTGTAGGCAATTGTTGAGCCTACGCTGCCACTACCGATAATCGAAATTTTGTTCATTTGAATTTCTCCTTTATATTTAATGACTGCAATTATCAAAGAACGCTTATCGCATCCAATATTGTTTTTTCATAGGCTAACTTTCCGTATTTGTCAACTTCATTTTTATCTTTTGCACCATGTGTGAGGCATCCAGCACCACCGATACATCCTCCCACACAAGCCATACCTTCGATGAAATTTGCATCAAGTACATTCTTTGATTTCATTAGAAGGGTTCTATTACATTCTTCAATACCATCACATGAGACAGGTTTAAGTTCAAAGTCAGTAACGTTTTGTTCTTTAAGCCCCTGTGCAACAGCATCTGCAAGTCCACCGCATCTAGCAAAGATTCTGCCAAAATATGATGCGTTATCAAGAATCCCCTCATCAAGAGATGTGATATCAAGATCACGACTATCGAACAATGCCTGAAGTTCTTCAAATGTTAACACATGATCAACATATGGCTGTACAGCTTCAAGTTGAGCTTCCGCCTTTTTAGCAGTACAAGGTCCAATAAATACAATTTTAGAATCCTTATCGGTTTCCTTTATGTATTTTGATATTGTGGCCATAGGTGATAGGTTGTGCGACACATATGGCATAATATCAGGGTAGTTCTGTTGAATAAATGCAACAAAAGCGGGACAGCATGAACTTGTAAGAAATCCTTTATCCGCAAGTTCCTTTGATTCAGCTGCTGCAACCATATCAGCACCAAGCGCTGCCTCTACAACGGTATAGAACCCAAGTTGTTTGATTCCTGAAATTACCTGCCCAAGATTAGCATATGTAAACTGACTGGAAATTGACGGAGCCACAACAGCATATATCTTATAATTCTTACTGTTATTACTATTCTTAATTTCACTTATAACATCAAGTATATATGATTTATCAGATATAGCACCAAATGGACATTGATAAACACAAGCACCACATGAAATACATTTGTCGTTGTCAATTTTAGCAGCCTGCTTTTCGTCAATTGAAATGGCCTTTACTTTACATGCTTTTTTGCATGGTCTTTCGTTATGTGTAATGGCACTATAAGGACATACCTTTGAGCAAGCACCACATTCTTTACACTTGGACTTGTCAATATGCGCTTTCTGTTCTCTATCAAAAGAAATAGCACCGAACTTACACACATCCTCGCATCGATGAGCAAGACAGCCACGACATGCATTGGTAACTTCATATCCACCAGTAGGACACTCATCACACGCAATATCAATTACCTCAATTACATTGCGGTTTCGGGTATCGCCGCCCATTGCTAGCTTGACTCGTTTTGATAGTATTGCTCTTTCCTTATAAACACAGCAACGCATTTTTGCTTCGTTTCCAGGTACAATTATTTCAGGTATATCTGTAATGCTCTCTAAAAGAGTATCGTTCCAAGCCAAACGAGCCACTTCTCGCAGAACCTTATACTTTATGTGCTGAACCTTTGTGTCAAATTTTCTTGCAGTACTCACAGGAACACCCCCTTAAAAATAACTTTCTATAATTCTCTTACCCATTTTTTCTAGACAATCCGTAAGTTCTTTTACTAGATTCATCTTTATATTAAAATTAATTGGAAGGTCTGGATTTTGATGAGCAGGATTTATTGCTCTACCTACATAAAAGTTTATGTCCGTTGCTTCTTCAAACAACAGTCTTGATATCATTGATGCTCCATCACGGCCAAACTCCCATTCCTCATACATTTTATTTTCAGTAATGAAATCTTTGGCATACTCCAGAACCTTATTAATTGTAATAACACCCTCAGTCACAAGATCAACACCTTCAATCTCAGCGATTGGTGGGACATCTTTAGATTCAAAAGAAAGAGTTGGCTTTACAACTTTTCCTAAAAATTTCGCTGCAATTGTAGCTGTAGTACCACCACAAACAATATGCTTACCTTCCTTTGAGAAGAACAAAGACATCATTCTGTTATTATCATCTTTATTGGATGGTGGTCCAAAAAGAAGATTCATAGGATTTCTTTTTCTTATTCTCAAAACGCAAGCTGTTGCATCATCACCAGGCTTCTTACCATACAGCCTATCGCACTCATCAACAATGATAGTTGCGAGAGTTTTAGCATTATAACCAGCACATTCGATGTTTTCCATAAAACTGATAATATCGGAACGCTTCCAGCCGAAGTTATATGATAAACCAATTCCTGCATGAGGACATCCATCACTCATAGCAACAAACATATCGTTTTCTTGTAGCCATACTTTAGATTTAAAAATTCTTTTATTTCCAACAATAATTTCTTTCTTTGGATAGTCGTAATTTTTACCATCCCTGAGAATAAACATTTGTGGATTATCATATTGGATTAATTCAGCATACTCATTATCGACAATGTGGATAATAGTAAATGTTGAATACGCAACTCCACGAACTGAGCAGACAGGAAGCGTTGCAGCAATTGTAGATACACATTCGTCTATAGACAACCCAGCAGCCATAAGAGTAGAAATAATCTTTGATGTGAGGGTTGAAAGAATGCTTGCTTTAACGCCACTGCCAAGACCATCAGCCAGTACGATAATCACGGAGTTTTCTCCACAATTAACGACATCTATATGGTCTCCACAGAGTTCTTCGCCATAATGATTTATGCTTCTGTATCCAATGTCAGCACATAAATCATTCATCTGAAATCGTCTCCTTAAGCTTTGTTAGCGCGATCTTTGTTTCAGCCGCAGTTTCTCCTAAAAGTGATGCAATTTCTTGAACAATACGCATCTGCTTATCAACTACCTTATCAGCTACATCAATTGTTTGTGAGCTGATTCTTTCTCTACGCTTCTTACTGTTTTCTTCATCAGTTACATCTCGAAGCATGCATATAAGGATGTGATAATCACGATCAGGAATAATTGTCTGTTCTATATATTTATCATATTCAGCAAGGTAAACTGGCTTATTAAACAAGCTCTTGTTAGTTTCATAAACCTCAACGAATGGAGTTGGGTCCAAAATCCTAATGACAGGAGCACCCATTACATCAGAGGTTGAACGAACATTCAATATTTTCTTTGCTGAATTGTTAATAAGCTGAACTTCAAATTTCTCATTAACAACAATAATACCGTTTGGAGTGTTGTTAACAATATTGTCAGAAAAGCTTTCTGCCTTTTCTTTGAGGAAAGGCAAGCACATTGAAAACTCCGCCTTGCCCTGGAAGATAGCAACAGCCTTTTCTCGACAGGTATCATAACCACAGGAACCACAGTTAAGCTCATCCTCGGGCTTTGTTTTCCCCATGTTTTTAAGAACATCTCTAAGTTCTTCATCAGTTGGAATAGGAAGTTTCTTAACAATCGGTTTAATAGTCTTTATTAAATCTACATATTCAAACTCAGAAGCATCAAAGTCCTTATCACCAGCATATTCAGTAACCGTCATATATTCTCTGACAGGATATGACCTGCTGTTTTCCATAACAGGACCGGATATACAGCTACCTACGCAAGATGACATTTCTATAAAGCACTTGTGAATGTTACCGTTTTCTATTTCTTTAAGTGCTGCAATACAATTCTGTGTGCCATCAATAGCGAGATAGGTGTAATTGGGATTTCTTTCTTGCATTGTTTTCAAGATTCCGCCCGTTGTTGGGAAAAGTCTTGCTTTACTATTGTTAGTTTTATCAACTTTCTTTTCTAAAGTGATATTTTCCTGTTCAAACCACCTTGAAAGCTCTTCAAAGGTTAATACAGCATCAACTATATCTCCGTAGTAGTCAGCTTCATCCTTCTTTGCGAGACAAGGACCTATAAAGACGGTTTTTGCATCGGGAAATCTTTTCTTAATATCCATACAATGTGCCTGCATTGGGGAAACAGTTCTAGCTAAATAAGGAAGCACATTGATGAAGAACTTCTGAATAAGAAGATTTACAGAATGACAGCAAGAAGAAATCAAAATATCAGGTTCTTCTTCTCTAAGTATTCTGTTATATTCGTTCTTAACAGTAGTTGCACCAATAGCTGTTTCTTCAGCATCATAAAAACCAAGCTTTTTAAGAGATTCTCTTATCGACTCTATGCCTACTCCATTATAATTTGCAATAAAAGATGGTGCAAGGCTTACAATAACCTTCTCATTTTCGTTAAGAAGCACCTTTACTTTTTCTAACTCGTCTGCTATTTCTTTTGCATTCTGTGGGCACACTACAAAGCACTGTCCACACAAAATACATTCATTTTCAATTATATGAGCCTGATTACCAGAAAAACGAATTGATTTAACAGGGCAATACCTTATACATTTATAACAGTTTTTACAATTTGATTTTTTAAGTTTAAGCCATTCAGCCATAACGTTTATTCTCCTTTGTTTAAAGAAATCAAAATATGGTCATAAAAAAACTTATCAAACTTATCAACCGTAATACCTGTATGAATTTCGTCGTTAACCTGAATAGTAACGCCATCACGATTGCAAGCTCCTATACAAAAGCTTCCTGTGAGAACTACATCATTTTCAAGTTTATGCTCTTCTACTGCTTTTTGTAGTAGTTCAACAATTTCCTGTGAACCCTTCAAATGGCATGAACTTCCGACACATACCTGAACTATTAACATCAATAAACCTCCTAGGTTAAACAATTATGAAAGTTTTGATGCAATCTCACTTTGGAAGAAATCTTCAACTGAATCAGCACAAACAGAATGAACCACTTCGTCTACGGTTACGCAAACACCTTCAACGCATTTGCCCAAGCAGAATGTTCCGTTAATCCCCACTTTATCAGATAAGTTATTTTCAGCAACTAATGACTTAAGCTTATCAACAACAGTTCTTGAACCTTTAAGGTGACATGCACTTCCGATACATACGGTTACCTTCATACTTAACACAAACCTTTCTATACCTTAATTGTAATATACTAATTAATCAATTATTTATCGCTATTTAACATTTGAATCTTCAAATGAGCTAATGATAGTGCAAGATTTTCTTGTTGAAGAAGTACCCCTTCAGGTACAATAGGACTGATAGGAGCGAAATTCCATATAGCAGTTATTCCAGCTGTAAGCATCATATCGCATACTGCTTGTGCGGCCGATTCAGGAACTGCTATTATACCAATTTTCACATTATGTTCTATGCAATACTCAACAAGTTTATCAGTAGGATAAATTTCCTTGCCAGATAAGGTATCAGACCACTTAGTTTCATCATTATCGAAAGCAGCCGTGATCTCAAGACCATAGTCTTCAAATCCTTTATATTCAAAAAGCGCTCTACCTAGTTTACCGGCACCAACGAGTATTGCATATTTCTTGTCGTTTGTGCCTAGAACTTTTTCAAGTTTGCTTATAATGTCTTTTGTAACGTATCCTATCTTTGGTTTACCAGTACCAATTACAGAGCCCAAATCTTTTCTAACCTGTACTTCTCCAAGACCAAGTTCTTTTGCTATTGTGGTTGCCGAAATATTTACGCAACTATTTGCAGGTAAAGTTTGTAAATACTGCAAATATAAAGGCAATCTTCCAAGGGTCGCCCTTGCAATTAAATTTTCTTTCATTCTGTGATTCTCCTCCATTACATTAATCCCTATATCTCTGCTAATAATATACCATCTTTCGATGATTATTGCAACGATTTTATCAAATTATCTATATATATCTACATTATATTTATCGATATACATCATAACGAATGTTTTTTTGTTTAATTTAAACAAAGAAAAAGCCATATTAAGCTAGTAAAAATCCCCATTGTTACAATTGTTTTACAATCAATAATGAAAGTCCATCTCAAATTTCTTTCATTATAGTACAACGGAGCATATGTATTTATATTATATGATTATAAAAATAGTAAGAGAGTATCATTATTTATAAGAATCAAAGAAAAGCTAGCTGATAAAATCAGCTAGCTTTTTAGTAAATTTTTATATTATTCCCACTCGCTCCCTATAAACCAATCTTAAACGCACTTGTTTATAAGATATAGCAGAGAGTATCTTCATTATTAGAATTGTCGGCAAAGCATACACTATCCGATTTTTTGTTGCCATATGGTTGCTACAACCTTAACTATTTTTGCGGAACTTTATTTATTTTTTAAAGCAGTTTTTATATCATTAACAAAGAAACCTAACAAATTACCTTTCTTAACCTTTTTCAATCCTAAATCTTTACGCATATCATTCATAATATCCTCCATTAAAAACAAATTATCTTTTGCTTTTTCAGGTTTTGAACCATTTTCGCGAAACTGAATCCATTTGTTAATAACCCTAGATGATCCCCAAAGGGTAATTTGTTTTGAAAATTTAGATAAATCTTCAATCATTTCTTTATCAGAATATATTCTATTATTATTTGTCTTTTATTGAATTTTATAAATCATTTCAACAAATTCGCCATATGGCTTTTCTCTTTTATGCGCTAAATACTCTTGCCTGTTTTTTTGATAATCTACAATTTTAGAAATTATTGAACTTATAATTACACCAACGATTGATACTAGCCCAGTTATAAGAGCGACAATTACCACAGCATCCAAGTTGGAAGCAATAGCACTCAATTTCAAGATTCCATTCATGGCAATGTTGTACAACACTTTAACAAACCATAAAGATAATATACATATTACAACAAGCAATATTAATCCAATCAAGGTGTTTAATTTGGGGTGTCTTTTAGAAAATGTGCTTTTATCCATCGCTTTATTTGCTTTGTCTCGAGACATCATTTATCCCTCACTTTCTAAATATAAAAAAACACTCGTGTGTCAGTAACAGAAGGTTATATTTCACGCTGTTTATTTCTTATTTCCACAATGTCGCTTATATCACGTTGTAAAGTGTTGTATATCTTCAGCAATACATCAGTAGTTGGGTTTTCTCTATCGATGAATTAAATTCATTCATCGATAGAATATATTATATCACAACATAGTTTTTTCATCAATGGAAATTTTGTAAATTTTTCCAAAACAGTAACTGTTAGTATAAAATTCACTTTCTGTTCGTTGCTTTATCAAGTTAATAGTATATAACACTATAGACACTCTATCGTCACACGCTCAACAATCAGAGAACTATCAAATAACCCCTCATTTGAAGGTTTTGAATCATTCCTTCAAATCGCCAAAATGAATACGTTAATGTTTGGAATGAACTATAATAAAGCATTGGATTTTTCTAATAAATGCGATACATCTGGCTGATATAAAAAATGACTAAAGCAGGATATTTAGAGAAAGCATTAGGTTTATAACCAAAAAGAGCTAACTGAATCAAAATCAGTTAGCTCTTAATTTATAAATAAATTGATGTTGCCAAATCGTTGCCATTTCATTTAGAAAGACTCACAAATGGCACTGCTTGGTGGTTTTTAAAGTGTCAATTTTTATTCCCACTCGATAGTGCCACATGGCTTTGGAGTAAGGTCATAGAGAACACGGTTTACATTTGGAACTTCGTTTGTAATACGCTGTGTAATATGATGAAGGACAGAATATGGGATTTCTTCAACTGTAGCTGTCATTGCATCTACAGTATTGACAGCACGGATGATAACGGGATAAGCATATGTACGCTTATCATCTTTAACACCAACTGATTTGAAATCAGGTACTGCTGTGAAATACTGCCATACCTTGCCTTCAAGACCATTCTTTGCGAATTCTTCACGAAGAATTGCATCAGATTCACGAACAGCTTCAAGTCTATCACGAGTGATTTCGCCAAGACAACGAACACCAAGTCCGGGACCTGGGAATGGCTGACGATATACCATCTCATCCGGGAGACCTAATGCAACACCTACTACTCTTACTTCATCCTTAAAAAGGAGCTTAAGAGGTTCAACAAGATCAAACTGCAAATCTTCTGGAAGACCGCCAACATTATGGTGAGCCTTAACGCCATCACTTTCAAGAATATCAGGATAGATTGTTCCCTGCGCAAGGAACTTTATTCCATTAAGCTTACGAGCCTCTTCTTCGAACACACGAATAAATTCAGCGCCGATGATTCCTCTTTTTTTTTCAGGGTCAGTAACACCTGCAAGCTTATCGAGGAAACGATCAATAGCATCTACATATACAAGGTTAGCACCTAATCTATTGCGGAACACGTCAACAACTTGTTCAGGCTCATCTTTTCTAAGTAAACCATGGTTAACATGAACACTTACGAGCTGCTTGCCAATCGCCTTGATAAGAAGAGCCGCAACTACTGATGAGTCAACCCCGCCTGAAAGTGCAAGGAGAACGCTATTATCTCCTACCTGTTGCTTAATAAGTTCAACCTGCTGTGCTATAAAAGCATCAGCCAGATCTTTTGTCGTAATTCTTTCCATTGTCTCGGGTCTTTTGTTGTCTGACATTGTTTTTCCTCCTGTATATTAATTTATAAATCAATAAGTTACAGTCTATCAATGATATTAGTAACTAATGTAGTGAACGCTTTGTTAATATATTTGCCAGCTTCAAGAACCTCTGAATGCGAGAGACTAACTCCTGAGATACCTGTAGCCATGTTAGTAATATATGATATACCAAGAACGTCAAGTCCGCAGTTAACTGCCATTATTGCCTCCGGCACAGTGGACATACCAACAGCATCTGCACCAAGAAGCTTAAGCATTCTGATTTCTGCAGGCGTTTCATAGCATGGGCCAGTCATATACGCATATACACCCTCATGGAGAGTTAAATCCAAGCCATACGCTTCATCCTTGGCTATCTCACGAAGACTCTTAGTATATACATTGGACATATCCTTAAAAATAGAACCAAACTCTCTATAATTAGAGCCACGCATTGGATTATCAGGGCAAAGCTTTATATGGTCTTTAATAAGCATAAGCTCCCCAGGAGAAAACTCTTCATTTATACCTCCTGCTGCATTTGTAATGATAATCTTCTCGCATCCAAGAAGCTTAGCAACAACAGACGGCATAGCTAGCTTATCCATTGAGTATCCCTCGTAATAGTGAACACGTCCTGAAAAAGCTATAATGTATTTTCCCTGAAGTTTACCGAAAATTATTTTTCCAACGTGACCTTCAACTGATGATGATGGAAAATTAGGAATCTCATTGTATGGCACAATAGTTTGTTCCTCAATATGGTCAGCAAAGCTACCAAGACCTGAACCGAGAATAATAGCTATTTTTGGAGAAATCCTAATCTTGCCCCTGATGTAATCAACTGCCATCTCAATATCTGAGTACTTCAATAATTATCACCCTATTATAATAATATAAGATCATAGTATGAACCATTTTTTTTGATTATATCATTAATGAATTCACATTGCAATTTCTATTATTACCAAATATAATCTGTTTTATCTACATTTTATTTAATTATACAACAAAACACCAAATATATTAGGCTGCCTTGCCATATGGATAATAGTATGCAGACCTTTGCGTCTGTAGCTGTACGATGTATTCGATATAGAATAAAAAATATATTACAATACACTATTGAAAAATAAGAATATAAGGGGTATAATACATATAATCATAAATAATATTTATTACATTCGAGGTGACATTTGATGAAGGTTTTATTAATAGCAAATCCTAGCTCCGGAAAGCTCAAATTAAAACAGGCTATTTTTGATATATTGACCCTATTAAATGCATATTATGATGAAATAGTAATTCGATTTACAAAAGAGCGTCTTCATGCAACTGCAATTATAGAGGAAACTGACCTTTCTGAATATGAATTGGTTATATGTTGCGGCGGAGATGGCACTCTTAACGAAGTAATCAACGGAATAATGAAATCAGGTAAGAAATGCACTCTTGGTTATATACCAACTGGCAGTACAAACGATTTTGCAACAAGTATCGGCATACCAACAAACATAATGGACGCAACCTCAATAATATGTGACGGAGACAGAACAAAAATAGATATTGGATACTTTAATAGTGATAGATACTTCTCTTATATAGCTTCTTTTGGTGTCTTTACAGCAGTTTCATATAATACTCAGCAAGCTGTTAAAAATGTTTTTGGACACTTAGCCTATGTTTTAGAAGGAATCAAGGATATAAGTAATATCAAAACATATCATGTTTTGGTTAATTCTAGCGGAAACACATATGAAGGGGATTATATTTTCGGTGCAGTAACTAACTCCACCAGCATTGGCGGAATTGTTAAATTGCCAGAAGCCCATGTTGATTTCAGCGATGGATTATTCGAGGTTATATTAATTAAGAAGCCTACAAATCCAAATGATTTAGCAAAGATTATATATGGTATAACTAACAGCAACTTTGATAGTGACGTGTTTGAATTTTTTAAATCAAGTGATATGAACTTTACTTTTGAGGAACCATCCGTATGGTCACTTGATGGTGAGGCATGCCCAACAGATAACATTGTAGAAATTAAATCAATCCGAGAAGCAGTCGAGATTGTATTATAGGAGATAGTTACATGAGAGAAATTATAGAAAAATTAAAACTGAATAAGGATGTCTCTGACAACGAATTAGCATCTTTAATAGATGATAATTACGATACTGAATTACTTTTCCAGGCGGCTCGTTCGGTCAGAGAAGAAATATACGGCAAAAAGATATATATCCGAGGATTAATCGAAGTATCAAATTATTGTAAAAATGATTGTTTCTATTGCGGAATAAGAAAAAGCAACTTAACTGTCAATAGATTCAGACTTACTAAAGAGGAAATTTTATCTTGTTGTAAAACTGGATATTCTCTAGGATTCAGAACCTTTGTTATGCAGGGTGGAGAGGATATGCATTTTACTGACGATATAATTTGCGATATATTAAGAGAAGTTAAATCGGATTACCCAGACTGTGCAGTAACCCTATCATTAGGAGAGAAAAGTTACGAAAGCTATAAGGCATATTTTGATGCGGGTGCAGACAGATATTTATTAAGACATGAAACTGCAAACAATTCCCACTATCAAAAACTACATCCATCCGCAATGAGTCTAGAAAACAGAAAAGAATGTTTATATAACCTTAGAGAGATTGGATATCAAGTCGGCAGTGGATTTATGGTTGGATCTCCTTATCAGACAACAGAAAATATAATTGAAGATATAAGGTTTTTACAGGATTTTAATCCGCACATGGTTGGAATCGGTCCGTATATGACACATAGCCAAACGCCATTTGCCAACCACCCCAACGGCAGTGTGGATAAAACATTAAAACTATTGGCTATTATAAGACTGATGTTCCCAAAAGTCCTCCTACCAGCTACCACTGCTTTAGGCACAGCATTGCAGGAAGGCCGTGAGAAGGGCATACTTGCAGGGGCGAATGTAATTATGCCAAACTTATCTCCAAAGGACACAAGAAAGCTCTATGAGATATATGAAAACAAACTCTATACAGGTGATGAAGCAGCAGAGGCATTACATAATCTAAAAAATAGCATGAAGAAAATCGGATATGAAATAGTAGTTGACCGTGGCGATCATAATAGTAAAACTCCTATGAAATAGTAGTTGACTATGGAGATATAAAAGCAAACTCCTATGGTATTATACCATAGGAGTTTTTGTTACTTTGTAGGAAATTGCGTGAAATGCAATGACGAAGAATCATAAAAGTCAACAGAAAAAAATGCGAGCGAAGCGAACATCAGCTGCCGAAGGCGACTTTTTTATTTTACTATATCAATTATAAGAACCCAATCGTTCCCATGTCCTTGAGTAGGCGGGACAAACACGGCTCTGCTTGCTCTAAAAACGCTGAAAGACTCCTCTTCCCCTGTTCTGGGATTGAACCATGATGCTTTGAGTAAAGCTTCTTTTGGAAAGCAACCCAAATTAGCCTTAATCTCTCTACCAAGAGGAGAATAAATATAAGCGTAGTCATTTCCTCGTCCAGCAGCTATATGACCCAAAACAGAAGTTTCATCATCATTTTCAACAAGTTCAGGAGCGTATCTAAAATCGTAGTATGGACGTGACAATCTCAATTTCTTTGCAAACTGAGCTTGATTAGCTCCG
>JAQVYH010000062.1 GCA_029004515.1 Eubacteriales bacterium
TTTCTTTTTCATATTCTTGGATATGTCTGTATTCTCGTGGCATAAAAAATCCCCCTATGGTAGTTTCTTTTATTCTACCATAAGGGGTCTGTTTTTTCTATTGTCCGTTTTTACTGGACTTGTTCATTTTCGCTTGTCTTTTAATTATATATTTATTACTTAAATTTATATGCTGTAATATCATCAGCTGAATTAAACACGATAACTCGTACATACTGTCCCTGTTGTGGAAGATCATATATAAGGTCGATTGTGTTATCACCTGAAAGCTTATATGTCTTTACAACCATGTCCTTTGACTTAACCATGCCCATATCATCGTTAAACATAGCAACCATACAAGTTACTGTCTGCTTATCAGTTGATTCAACCATTACTGGGATGGAAAGCTTAGCTTTGCCACCTTCTCTTGCAACAGTCATTTTCTGATTGATTACCACTCCTGGCTTATCACCTGTTACAAACAATTCTCTTATACGAAGCTCATTTGTATCCTCATAGTTAAGCTTGTTGAATTCAAAGCGAACGTAGCTTGCAGCCACTGGCTTAATATATCTTTCTGTTACAGGAGCGATATTGCCCTTAACATCTTCAATAACTGTCCAATTTTTGCCATCAACACTTGTCTTTACAGTAAAGTCAACTGTGTTCTTAAGCTGTTCAACTTCACGCTCATTTGTAGCACCGCTGTGACGGATTGCCCAAGTGTCAATCATGTATTCACCATCAAGCTTATATTCAATATACTTACTACCTGTTGAAGAATCAACCCAGATTGTATCGTCCATATTATCAGTTGCAAGAGCTGCATATTTTGTATTGCCAGCAGATACTATCTGTGCCTTTGTAAGAAGGTTTTCACCATACTGCTTGTTCATTTCTTCCTGAACATATACACCCCAATAATCTGTAGGGAGATATGAATAGTCATAGTTTTTATCCTTAAATCTCTCATCAATAATTCTTGGGCTGGACCATGGATGGAAGCACCAACCAGTCCAATTAAGATATGCACCATAGGTTTCTTCATCATTTACAAAATCGAAATACTCAGGAGCCCAGATTGTATACCACTTTTCAGAATCTTCAGGATATGAAGCACCCTCAATTACCTTGATTGTCTCATTGTCCCAACCATTCTCACCTGAAAGGATCGGATATTGCTTTCTAGCTGTACCCATCATCTTATCCCAATCAGCTGTTCTACCCTTCCAAGGGTAGATATGTGAATCATAGATAATACCATAGCCTGTCTTTGCAGTATCATCATTTGAGCCCTGGTCAACAAGTGCATAGATTGTATCATCGCCTTCTGCCTCGCCTACGATACCACGAAGGTCGTAACCCCAATCAAGACCGCCTGCAACAATGATGTTCTTTGCACCGAGGTCACGAATCAACTCCACAACATCCTGGTGGCCATAGAAATTAACTTTCTTGCCATTCTTGTCAATCTTTTCGCCACCATGTCTCCATTCATCCCAAGAGATGGTATGTGCTTCATTAAGGATTCCATAGAGGACTGTTGGATTGTTTGCATATTTAGGTGCAAAGGTCTTCCAAAAATCAACATACTCCTGAAGGAAGCTTTCATATTTATGAAGGTCTACTACTACATACTTACCACGAGCTGATGCCATATTTATAAGTTCATCAACTGTCTTTTGATACTTTTCATCTCCCCAGTACGCGTGGCTTACAGGAAGACGAATAATGTTAGAATGCCAATTGTCAAGAGCTTCCATCATTGTTCTATGCATCTGCCAGCCTGTGCTGTACTCAAGGCTATCTACATTAAGACCAACCAAGCGAACCTGCGTTTCAGGATCATCAGCATAAACAACCTTGTTGCCCTTTGTAATAAGCTGACGAGAGAAGTTTACAAGTTCTCTTTCAGGAACCTCTGAGTAGAACTCCTGTTCCCCGATTTCTTCATATTCATTACCTGAAACAAAGATATCTTTAATTTTCAGAACGCCATCGTTATAATAATTTGTCTTGCCGAATACAACCTTTACATATTTTGCAGGTGTAATGGCAGTTGATCTTTCACTTACAGGAGCAGTATTGCCGTGCATACCGTCAAGATATGTCCAATTAACACCATCAATACTTGTATAGATATCAAAATCTACTGTATTTTCAAGCTGCTCAACTTCACGATATTCCTGTGCACCAGCATGACGAATTGCCCACTTGTCAACATTGTACACTCCGCCCATATCCACAGTGATATACTTTTCACCCTGTGACTTATCAACCCACATAGTGTCATAGTCATTATCAATAGCAAGCTTTGCAGTGTCCATATTACTTGCTTCAACGATTGTTTTATTAGCAAGAAGATTTTCACCCATAACAGTATTCATTTCTTCTTTTACATATGTACCCCAATATTCTGTTGGGAGATATGAATAATCGTAGTTATGTCTCTTTGTACTTTCAGAAATAATTCTTGGGCTTGAACCAGGGTGGAAACACCAACCGGTCCAGTTAAGATATGCACCATATGTATCTACATCATTTACAAACTCATAGAATTCGGGATTCCAGATTGTATACCATTTTTCTGATGTTTCAGGGTATTCAGCACCTTCAATTGCTTTGATTGTGCCATTATCCCAACCATTCTCACCTGAAAGAAGAGGATACATCTTTCTTGCTGTGCCAATCATCTGATCCCAGTTAGCTGTTCTACCCTTCCATGGATAGATATGTGTATCATAAATAATACCATAACCTGCACGGCCTGTATTATCATTTGAACCCTGGTCGATAAGAGCATAAACCTTATCATCTCCTTCAGCTTCGCCTACGATACCACGAAGGTCATAACCCCAGTCAAGGCCGCCTGCGAGAAGGATATTCTTTGCGCCTGTATCACGGATAGCTTCAACAAGCTGCTGGTGTCCAATCATTTTTGTATATGAGCCGTCCTTCTGTAGCTTCTTTCCACCGTTTCTCCACTCCTCCCAAGAGATAGTGTGAGGTTCGTTAAGAAGACCAAAAAGGACTGTTGGGTTATTCTTATAAAGATTTGCAAATTCAACCCAAAAATCAAGATTATCCTGCTTAATATACTCATACTTATGAAGATCGATGATAATATACTTACCACGAGCTGATGCCATATTAATCATATCATCAACTGTTTTACGATATTTTTCATCACCCCATGAAGAGTGTGTTATTGGAAGGCGAATAATATTTGAATGCCAATTATCAAGGGCTTCCATCATTGTTTTGTGCATCTGCCAGCCGGAGCTGAATTCAAGGCTGTCTACATTAAGACCTACAAGTTGAACCTCTGTTTGAGGATCATCAGCATAAACAATCTTATTACCCTTTGTCATAAGCTGTCGGGAAAGGTTAACGACTTCTCTTTCGGGAACCTCCTGTCCCATTACTGCTGGTGCTGCAATTGTCATAAACATAATCACCGCAATAATAAGACTTATAAACTTTTTCATATTTCCCACCTCTTAATAAATTTTTATTATGTAAATGCACTTGTGCATAATACTACAAATAACTTTTTATCTTCCGTAAATAACATCACCTGTTGCAGAAATGCTTACTGATTCACATACGGGCTTGCAGATTTTGCTGTCACGCCAAGTATATGTCTTGATATAGTAGTCTGAAAGGTCAACGCCGCTAGGCATCATAAGCTCCAGATAATACTTTTGTGAACGGGTATTTGCAGGTAAATCGATTTTAGCATATTCCATATCAACCAAATTACCATTACCATCAAAAAGGCATATGAAATTGAATAAACCTTCAATAGCACCTGAGTTATTCTGCCAACGAGTTGCTATCTTAACTCTACCTTCACCTATGCTACCGCCAACACTCATATAATCAGGATAGTAATCTGCGTTGCCTAACCAGATTGCTTCAAAGTATTCAAAACGGGCATATTCGTCAAACGTATTGTTCCCCGAAAAATTAAGCTTAACTACCGGTTCAAAATTATTATAGTTTACACTATACTGAGTAACCATATCTGTTTTTACCCAGGTGTCTTGTGGGGTAGGCATTAATTCTTCAGGAGTAATAACGATTGTTGACCACTCACCATTCGTGTTTGGCAATGTGACAGTATTTGTGAATTTCTGTTTGTTACTCGCACGATAGTGAAGCTCAACCTGGAAATTTAATTCCTTATTACTGCTATACTTAAATCTGAATCCATCGAAATCTCTGAAATTACCAAATGTGCCGGATCCGGAACAGCCAAAGGTCTGTGTATCGCCAAAGAGTCCTGAAATCTCAAGAGCTGGTCTTATACCATCCTCTGCAAGACCCGGACTAACTAATGCATACCCTGCTTTAGTCCAGTCATCTGCCGTCTGACCTGCTGCATAATTAATCTTCTGACTCTTTGCAGCAATGATTTCAGAAACATCAAATCCATTAGGGGCATCTATTTCAACAGTATCAAAACCGTCAGAAACTTCACCAACTGCCTTAAAATCATATAATGTTGCAAGCGGAGAAGCTTCCTCAACGGATGTAATTTCAAACTTAATATACTTTGCACTAAGAGGTGCAACATATCTATCAATAACAGGAGCCATGTTGCCTGTCACTGAGTCTGCCAAGACCCAAGTTACATTATCTTTACTGAAATATACATTAAAATCAGTTGCATTCTTGTACCCACCTGAGCCACCAAGTCTTGCAGAATACTTAGTAATCTTATATAAATTATCCAGCTCTGCGACGAAGTATCTGCTACCGGTTCGGCTACAACCCCAATTGGTTGAATTATTACCATCAAGAGCATACTTTGCATCAGCTGTGCCTTCTGTAGGTCTACCTATTGACTGATCAATGATATTTGCATTAAGTGCTATATTATTACCAGCTCTTGTTTTAAGCATTTGCTTTACATATACACCATGATAATCAGTAGTTGTAAATGCATAATCAGCATTACCCCAGTTAACACCATTAGCATCAGGGCTCTTTAGCATCGCAGGTGCTGATGACGGATGGAAGCTATATGCTGTAAAGTTCATATAATTATCATAAGTTTCATAATCGTCAAAGAAGTTCATAAGATGTGTGAACCACTTGTCGTGATACTGCTGATCACCAGGATTAAAGACTTTACCACCAAGAGTTTTATTAAGATTAGCATCCCAACCAAATTCACCCATAAGCATAGGATACTTCATACGAGTTGGTCCAATCTGCGCATTCCAACTACTGGTATATCCATGCCAAGCATACCAATGTGTATCATACATAATACCATTACCAACATTGGTTTCACCATTAGAATTGGTATCAATAAGTGCATAACCATTTACAACACCACTTGTATCCTTTGCATAGCTTCTACCACCTGCTACGATGATATTTCTGGCACCAGTATCACGAATTGCCTCAACAACCGCCTGATGACCAATCAACTTGCCTACACTATCTTGTCCGCCATTTCTCCAAATTTCCCAACTTGATGGAGTAGGTTCATTAAGAACACCAAATAGAACTGTTGGATTATTCTTGTATATAACAGCTGCCTCTTTCCAGAAATTGAGCTGCTTTTCACGGAAAATATTATATTCGTGAAGGTCAAGGATTACATACTTACCTGCTTTTTCAGCATAAGTAATAACCTTTCTAATAAAGTCTCTATATCCCGCATAATTGCCATTCTGGTAAGAATACTCACCATTCCAACCTTTTGTACCTACCGCAAGACGAACAACATTACAATCCCAATTGTTCATTACTTCTTCAATATTTCTATCTATTTTTTCAGCACTCGGTGTTCCTGTCCATTCACCACCTGGAAGGTTAACACCGCTAAGAGTTACCTCAACAGATTCATCATCTTCCCATACAAGCTTGTTTCCATAAACCTTAAGCATACGTGATTGATTCACATAGTCTGCTGCTGACGCTGTAAAGGTTACCCCATTCATTAGTGAAGCCAGCAATCCCACAGTTGTTAACATTGCCATTATTTTCTTAATCATCTACTTTTTATTCCTCCCAGGATACTTTATATATATGATGGGTAAGATATCATTTGCCGTTTATTTAGAACCAAATCCTGCAAATCTCTCAAAATAATCTGCCGCGTTTCCCCCGCATTAGTCTGAAAATAACTTTTCCCAAAATACAACACACGGGGTAGGCACAGTTTTGCCCACCCCTCTTTTTTTAGTTAGCTTAGTTTTCTTGTGCTAATCAGCAATACTATACTTCACCTTAAGACGAGTCTCGTGAGCAACAAGCTCTTCACGAAGTTCATTTGCTCTTGTACGATATGGAGCTGCGGCTGCTTCAGCAAGTGCTGTCTGTCCGCCAACCTGGCCACCTGTAGCACCTGAGCTCTGCTTGATTGTTTCAGCATATACCTGATCTGCCTTATCTTCCTGTTCCTTAATAAGCTTGTCGTATTTAACCTTATATTCAGCATATTCCTGATCGAATGATGTGAATACATCCTCAGCACTAACGCCTTCGTTAAAGAAACCTGCAATAGATGCTGTCTGTGTTACATCATTCCAACTAACTACGCAACCAAGTGATTCAAAAATTGCTCTGAATGGCACATATGTACGATCCTGATAAAGGATATTTGGTTCTGTGATTTCCTTACCGTTAACAACAACCTTTATTGCGTTAAGGTCAACAGCTAAATTCTGTTCAACTGCAACTGGATTTGACTGTCCAAGTTTTGCAAAAGCATTCTTAAGGATTTCTGCCTTTTCTTCAAACTCTTTCTTAAGTCTTTCAGCTTCTTCTTCAGCTTCCTTTTTTTCATCTGCATCTGTTGTTGCAGCAGCAAGAGAATTTCTGTTAGAAATAAGCATATCATATTCTACCTTAAGAGCTGCATAAGCTTCATCATACGCACCAAAATTACCAACAAGATCCTGCGCAAACTGAACGCTGCCACTTGATGTAATAATTGCAGTTGCTGTTGCATCTTCATAATCTACTGTGCATCCAATGCCTTCTGCAATTTCTCTAAGCGGAACATATGTTCTGTCTTTATAGAGAAGGTTCATTCCCTTATACTGCTGGTCATTAACCACAACATTGATACCATTTACAGATATTTTTTCAATGCTCTGAGCTGACGCTGCTGAGATGCCCAATGTGATTACCAGAGCAGTTGCACACGCTAAAATTCTTTTTATTTTCATAGCTCGTTTCCCCTTTACAAGAAAAATTTTATTAATCCTATATTAATTATATCAAAAGCTGATATAAAAATCAATAGAAAATTTAATTAATAAGTATGTTATTAGTAAGTATTACACTAAAATTAATGTGTAGTAATCGCAAGATAAAACATTAGCCCGCTGATTGCAATAAAACTAAGAGCACCAGGATTTAGCGCCATAAGCTCAACATCGCCGCTTTGCATACGCTTACCTGCTTTAAGATAGGGAAGCATTCTTATTCCCAGAATGATTCCGGCAAATATAACAGCCATCAAAAAGCATGTTCCAAATCCCGATATCAGCAGATTTGAATTCTCGATAAGTTGAGGGAGTACAAATGAACCCATAATGTTTACTGCGATATGTAACAATATAGTATAGATAAGTCTGTTTGTCTTTACTGCAATTGCGCCAAAGACCAAGCCAAGAACCAATGCATAAAAGAACTGTGAGAAGTTACCATGGAAAAGCCCAAATGCAACTGCACTGAACCAGATTGCAATCTTATCTCCATACTGTCTTGTTTTGTTAATTATTATGCCTCGGAACATTATCTCCTCTGTAAAGGGAGAGATTATCCCAACACATATAAAGCCTAAAATTGTACTTGTATTCTCCAATGTGTCCAACGGGTTTACTATCGAATGGCCAATGATTGTAGAGATAATACCGTTAAACAAAACACCTACCCAATTAAACACATAGGTAAGAGAGATACAAACCACGATAAGCCTGAAAAAGTCTTTTGTTGTAATCTTACGTTTGATTTCAAACGGCTTTAAAGAACCTCTTCCACCACTTGCCAAGACGAAAACAGGAACCTGAATCACATATACACAAAAGATATACATAGCCCAATAATAATACTTTGAGTCATAAAATTCGGGGAACAGATTGTTGAACACAAGCTCAACTACTACCTGTGATAACAGCGCTGCTGCCCACGCCGCTACAAGGGCAAAACCCAAGCGGCTAAATATACTTCTTTGCAACTACATCATTCCTCTATAGTTGGATCCATTGGTACTTCACCATTAAATCCATACTTAGTTTTAAGGTTGTTCACCTTAGTAACAAATTCGCCAAGAAGAGCTTCTGCCTGTTTGTAAAATGGTTCCGCTTCAGCGTTAGCCTCATCTTCCTGCCCTTTAACCTGACCACCTGTACGGTCTGCACTCTGCTTAAGAACGTCTTCATACTTTTGCTTGCCTAAATCTCTCTGTTCACTGATTCTTGGCTTGTACTGCTCACAAAGTGTAGCATACTCTTCTTCAAATGAAGTGTAAATTTCCTCAATAACAAGCTTACCCTTAATTGTAGCAGTCTGTGTTACATCATGCCAAAGAACTTCGCAACCCAGAGTTTCAAACACCGCTCTGAATGGTACATATGTACGGTCATTATAGAGAATATTTGATTCCTGAATTTTAGTTCCATTTACGATAACATTGATTGAGTCAAACTCGACATCAAGCTCAACAGCAGGAGTCTGCTTCGCTCTTGCCTCTGCTCTGTATCTTGCATCAAGTCCCGCAACATCACCTGCAAACTTCTGTTCAAGAAGCTTCTTTGTGATATCGTCACCGGCAAAAGCGGAATTCATGTCAAAGGCATTTTTAAGGTCCTTGTATTCCTGCTCATAATATGTAGGCTGAAGATTAACACCCTCACTTGTTGCCTGACCTGTGATTGTAGCTGTGTTCGTTGCACCGTCCCAATCAACCTTGCAACCAAGGCTTTCTGCGATTTCACGAAGTGGTACATATGTACGGTCATTATACAAAATGTTAGTTCCTGACACAAAATCGTCATTCTTCATAACTGTAATTGAATCAAGCTGCATATATGCTTTTTGTCCAAGAACTGTCATGGAAGAACACAAAACAGATGCAATAGTTAATGCACAAATTGTTGTTTTGATAATTTTTTTCATATTGATCCTCTCCTTTTATATCATAATTCTAGCATATTTTTATATTATATTCAATAACTTTATTATTTCAATTTTGTGATAATATTATGAATAACTAAAATTCAAATAGACGAATCTGATTATCCTCCGGCATATCACCAAAATATCCTTGTTCCTTCATAAAGTCAGAGACAGTTTTATTGAGCTTTGTACGATAACGAAGGTCCTCGATTGTATCAAAGGGAGCCTTCTCACGCTCGGCAACAATTGCGTAAGCAACACTTTCTCCAAGACCGCTGACAGCCATAAATGGCGGTATAATCCCATCTTCACAAGAGCCAAACATTTTAGCCTCGGATTTATACTGATCAACCTTTGCAAACTTAAGTCCTCGCTGATACATCTCATTTACAACCTGAAGAACGGTAAGGTTGGACTTTTCCTTTGCATTAAGGGCAGAATCGGAACTTTCCAAGCGTCGCATCTCACTTTTTACAGATTCATGACTTTGCATTATGCTGATGTCGAACTCGTCTGTATGTACAGTAAGATATGAACGATAGAACGCCTCGGGGTAATGCACCTTAAAGTACGCAATCTGCACCGCAAGGGTTACATATGCAACAGCGTGCGCCTTAGGGAACATATACTGTATTCTATTACAGGATTCAATATACCATTCCGGAACCTTATACTCACGCATAAGCGCCTCGAATTCGGGAGTAAGCTTTTTACCCTTACGAACACGCTCCATAATTGTAAAAGCCTCTTTTTTAGGCAGTCCTTGATATATAAGTTCAAGCATAATATCATCACGAGTACAAATAGCCTCTTTAAGAGTGATTGTACCTGCACGAACCAAGTCCTGTGCATTATTTGTCCAAACATCTGTACCGTGGGAAAGACCACTGATTCGTACAAGCTCTGAGAGAGTTGTTGGCTCGGTTTCGATGAGCATATTTCTAACAAAGTTTGTACCAAATTCTGGAATAGCAAATGTACCAACCTGGCTACCAATCTGCTCAGGCGTTACCCCAAGAGCCTCTGTACTTGAGAACAAGCTCATCGTTTGGGGGTCGTCAAGAGGAACGGATGAGGGCTTAATACCTGTTATATCCTCCAGCATACGAATAATGGTCGGATTATCGTGTCCAAGTATATCAAGCTTTAAAAGTCTGCCACTGATTGAGTGATAATCAAAGTGAGTTGTAATAACATTCTTTGATTTGTCATTAGCAGGGAACTGAACCGGGCAGAATTCGTGGATATCGTGACCCTTCGGCAAAATCATAAGACCGCCCGGATGCTGACCAGTGGTTCTCTTAACACCAACACAACCGCTTATAAGACGGTTGATTTCTGCGTTATGTACTACTCGACCTTTTTCTTCAAGATACTTCCTAACAAAACCATAGGCTGTCTTATCAGCAAGAGTACCAATAGTGCCTGCCTTGAATACATTACCGGAACCGAAAAGCTCTTCAACATATTTATGTGCTATACTCTGATAATCACCTGAGAAGTTAAGGTCAATATCAGGCTCCTTGTCACCATCAAAACCAAGGAAGGTTTCAAACGGAATATCATAACCATCTTTTTTATATTTAGCACCACATTTAGGGCAAATCTTATCCTCCATATCAGGACCACAGCCCATGCTGCCATCTGTGATAAATTCACTGTTCTTACACTCAGGACATACAAAATGAGGTGGCAATGCGTTAACCTCGGTAATATCACAAAGGAACGCAACAAAAGATGAACCAACAGAGCCTCTTGAACCTACAACATATCCATCAGATAATGATTTGGTAACAAGCTTATTTGCAATCATATACATAACGGAGAATCCGTATTTTATAATTTTTTCAAGCTCTCTTTCCATTCGTTCTCTTACGATTTCAGGGAGTGGGTCGCCATAGATTCTGCGGGATTTCTCGTTACACATACGAATAATATCTTCCTGCGCACCCTCCATTTCAGGAGGGAATGTTCCATTTGGAATCGGAAGAAATTCTTCAATCATATCTGCAATAGCGTTGGTATTTTCAACTACTATCTTATATGCTGTTTCATCATCAAGATACTTAAATTCATCAAGCATCTCCTGTGTTGTGCGATAGTACAAAGGAGCTTGTTCGTCCGCATCGGCAAAGCCCTGCCCCTTCATAATAATTGCTCTGTATACTGCATCTTCAGGGTCCATAAAATGCACATCACCTGTTGCAACAACAGGTTTATTATGCTTGTCCCCTAAAGCAATAATTTGCTTATTTATATCTATAAGTTCTTGCTCACTTTTTACGATTCCATCACGAAGCATAAATTTGTTATTACCCAGAGGCTGAACCTCATAATAGTCATAGAGTGCTGCAATTTCTTCTATTCTTTCTTCTGGCTCTTTATTAAGAAATGCCTTATAAAGCTCACCCTGTTCACAGGCAGACCCTATGATAAGACCTTCTCTATGCTGGGCAAGAAGCGCCTTTGGAATACGTGGTCTGTTGTAGAAATATTCCATATGTGATGCTGATACAAGTGCATAAAGATTCTTAAGGCCTTCAGGATTCTTGGCAAATATAACTACATGATAAGGTCTTGGTGGTTTAACACCTGGGGTAATCTCAGCATTATCCACAAGATAGCCCTCAACACCATACAGAATCTTAATCCCTGCCCCTTTAGCCGCACTCATAGCATCAGGGAATGATTGAACGCCGCCATGATCAGTTATAGCAATAGCCTTATGTCCCCATTTTGCAGCACGGGAAACAAAGTCCTTAATCGTGCTCATAGCATCCATTGCGCTCATTTGTGTATGTAGGTGGAGTTCAACTCTCTTTACCTGTGCATCGTCGGTCTTTGATGGTGGAGAATCTGCCTCCTCCATATCATTTATCATAAACATAATCTCTCTTACATATTTATCATAAACACCGCTGCCTTTAACCTTATACCAATTACCATCCTTAAGGCGATCGGCAACATTTAAGCCAATTTCGAGGTTGTCAAATACATGCTTACATGTAACTGCGCTTGTACCATCATACATATCAAAAGTGATAATAACTCTGCCACCACGAACCTCTTTGACTTCCTTGGTTTTTTTAAGTAACTGACCGCAGATACTTACATTGGCAGACATTTCAGAAATCTCGCTCATTGGGGTAATGGTCTTTCTAGTAATCTTTTTACCCATTATAACAGGGTCTTTCTTTCTGTCTGCATAGATTTTGTCCGCTTCCTTTTCCCTTTCCATTATAAAGCGGTCAAAGTCGGAGATCTCGTTTTTTTCTTCCTTTTGTTCTTCATTTACTTCTTCATTTACTTCTTCATTTACTTCTTCATCATCTTTATCTTCTGCTTTTTCAGTTTCTTGTTCAGGTGCTTTTTCTGATTCTTGTTCAGGCACTTTTTCCGGTTCTGCTGCTTTCACATTAGGCTGACTTTCTGCAGGTTCACTTCTTTCGATAATAACCTTTTCAAGTCCATATGCCTGCATAAGGAGCTTTTGCATATGAAAAATCTCACTATCAGAAATCTCACCTTGAGAACTGAGAGTGATACGAAGCATTCGAAGACTTTGATTAACCTCAACCTTTTCTATCTTACCATTTATATTAAAATTATTTTTTGCAAACAATTCATTTATGGACAACTAAATAAACTCCTTCCACTATGTAAGCAAATTACAAAAGCTCAATTTCTTTCATAAGTTCATCTACAAGGGTATCTTCACTAACCTTACGGATTATCTCGCCCTTACGGAAAATAAGCCCACAGCCATCTCCGCCGGCTATACCGACATCCGCATCCTTTGCCTCACCGGGTCCGTTTACAGCGCAACCCATAACGGCAACCTTAATATTTTTATCAACATTCTTAAGACGCTCTTCAACCTCTGTTGCAACAGAGATTAAATCAATATTGCATCTGCCACAGCTTGGACACGAAACAAACTCAACGCCCTCACTGCGAAGACCTGTGATTGATAAAATATCCTTGGCAGCATAGATCTCCTCAACAGGGTCAGCTGTAAGAGAAACTCTTATTGTATCCCCAATACCATCGAGAAGCAGAGCTCCAATACCAACAGCGGACTTCATACGACCACCCATAAGGGTTCCCGCCTCAGTAACCCCCACATGGAGTGGATAATTGCATTTTTCACTCATAAGTCTGTACGCATCAACCGTGCGCACAACATCCGATGCCTTAAGAGATATTGCAATATCATCAAAATCATATCTATTAAGCAATCTTATATGTTCAAAAGCACTTTCAACCATAGCCTGTGCGGTGTTGCCATATTTTTCAATAGCAGTTTTGGACATTGAGCCTGAATTTACACCAATACGGATAGGAACGTTTCTTTCCTTTGCCGCCTGTGCAACCTTCATAACACCCTCTTCGCTACCAATGTTACCCGGGTTAATTCTGATTTTATCTGCGCCAACCTCGATACATTTTAGAGCGATACTGTGATTGAAGTGTATATCTGCCACTAGAGGCACATTGCACTTTTTCCTGATTTCCCCAAAGCACTCTGCCGCCGCCATTGTAGGAACAGCAAGGCGTACCAAGTCGCACCCTGCATCCATGAGCTGATTAATCTGTCTTACCGTCGCATCTACATCAGTAGTTTTTGTATTGGTCATAGATTGGATAACAACATTATCCCTACCGCCGATTTGGATGCCCCCTACATATATGGGTTTTGTGTTTTTTCTATGCGTAAACATAATCATTTATCCTTTCAGAAGACGAAGTATATCACCATAGGTCGCATATATCATCAATGCAATCAAAAGTCCAAATCCAATAAAGTGAATAAAGCCTTCCTTCTCAGCGGGAATTTTCCTCCTGGATACTATCTCAATCAAAGTTATAAGCACTCTGCCGCCATCCAATGCAGGGATTGGAAGCAGATTCATAACACCAAGACTGATAGTAATATTCATAAGAAGATATAACAAATAGTATATACCGTTCCAGAAATCATTTTTTGTTTCACCTACCGCATCGCCGATAACACTTACAATTCCCACAGGACCTGAAACTTCTGACATACCGCTTCCCGTGAAGATTCTCTTTATCCCAATGAAAATACTCTTACCACAGAATAACGTTTCATAATAACCATATTGAACAGTTCTTAAAGGACTGTTATTAATCACTGTACCAACAAAGCCAAT
>JAQVYH010000063.1 GCA_029004515.1 Eubacteriales bacterium
ACTACAGTGATGATGCTGATTATGAACTTTCAATCGTAGACGCTAAGGGTGCTAAGGTTGATCCTGAAGACCTCGTTGCTTACGATGTACTCACAGCAAAGGTAAATCCTTTCGACAGAGAAAGTGGCGAAATCAAGTCAATTGATGCTGTACTTGTACAGAATAAGGTTGAAGGTACAATCACAGAAATTAGCTCAGACGACTTCTATATTGGCGAAACAGGTTACGAAGCAGATCCAGGTTTCCTTCTTTACGGCAAGAGCCTTAAGCTTGATGATGCTGGTATCTTCTACCTTGATGCTAACAACAACATCGTAGCATTTGATCAGACTTCATCAAAGAACAGCAACTATGCTGTAATCGTTAAAACGGGTAAAATCGGCGGTGCTGATGAGAGTTACCAGGTTAAGATGTTTACAGCTGAAGGTGTTATGGAAACAAGAAATCTTGCTGACAAAGTAAAGATGCCTGCATACATACCTGTAGAAAAAGACGGAGTTACAACTAAAGAAGAAGTTATCTCTACAAAGACAGACGTAGAAGTTAACACTATACTTAATGTAAATGCAGGTCCTATCGTTGTTTCTTACAAGCTTAACACAGCTGGCGAAGTTACAACACTTGCACTTGCTTCAGAAGCTTTATTCACAGATCGTGTTGCTGTTAAGAGCTCAGCTCTTATTAAGAACGCAGAAGCTGCTACTTCAGAAGTTAAGGGCGAAAACAGAGAAATTAAGTCTGTTAAGGTTGGTTCAACAACATTCTTAATGGATGATGCTACAAAGTTTATCGTTCTTGATTCAGCTGCTGTAACTAGAAATGATTTAAAAGTTGATGATTTTGCAATCTACACAGCTGAAGACTTCACACTTGATCAGTCATTTGATAATGTAGTAGTATACGATTCTGATGAAGATAGATATGCTTCTCTTATCATCTCAATTGATAGCGATATTACTCTTGATTCTGACGACCTTGGTCTTGCTATGACAAAGACAATTACAGAACTTAACAACGCTGAAGGCGATGCCACACACAGAATCGTTGGTAACAACGCTCAGGGTGCTGTAACATATGTTGCAGATCCAGATGCTTCAAGCAGCTACACACAGCCACAGGCTGGTGAATTATTCATCCCAGTATCATTCACAGCTGATAATGAAATCAACAAGAACATTCTTGTAACAGATATCACTTACACAGCTGCTAGCGAAATTGCATCAATCGCTCTTACACAAGACTTTAAGAACAAATTCTTAAAGCCAGATGCTAATTCAGATACAACTTACTACTTCGGTAAGGTTGACTACAAGAAGGGCAACACAATCTACTTTACAAACGAACTCGTGAAGGATTCTAACGGATTCCTCGCTCCAGAAACTGATTCAGCAATTGTTGTAGGCAGCACAACTAAGGTTATGGTTTATGACCAGACTAAGGCTTCTAAGTATAGAGTATCTCTTGAATCACCAAGCTACATGAGCTTCTCACCTAGAATGGTTGATGGAGAATACCCAATCTCTGTTGATAAGGTTAAGTCATACTATGTATTCGCTAGAGAATACAATGGTGTAATCGTTGACGTTGTTTACTATGTATTTGCAGATGCAAATCTTGCATTCGAACCAGTAAAGCCAGCTTCTCTTCCTGCAGTAATTGTAGAAGCTATCAACAACGAAGATGAAGTTATCGCAGAATAATTTTAGTGAATAACTAAATTGAATCTGAATAAGATTTCATTAAAGCGACATGCTCCGGCATGTCGCTTTTTTTGTGTATAATATTTATATCTAGGGATAATAAGCATTTTGAAAGCATGTTTGTTTCTATATCTAGATATCAAGCATTTTGAAAGAGTAATATTTATTTTTATATCAGGTATAGTAAGCATTTTTAAGGTGTTGTATTTGTTTATAGGGTATATTAAGCATATAGAAAGTATAGAATTTATTTTATATCTGTATATTCAAGCATTTTGAATGTATGGTTGCAATTACCATTACCTTGTGATAAAATATAAACTAATGAATTTATAACAGGTGGACATTCAATGATGAAAAGACTATTAACTATTGCTGTAATATTGCTATTTATTATTCCCTTATGTGCCTGTGATGTGCCAAAACCTGTTCGCTGGCAGGGTGAGGGGATTAAGGTAATCACTACTATATTTCCGGCATATGACTTTGTACGAGCAATCAAGGGGGATAGTGAAAACTTAAAAATGCTTATAAAACCTGGTAGTGAGGTTCACTCTTACGAACCCACGCCTCAGGATATAGAACTGATTAATACTTGTGATGTATTTATCTATGTAGGCGGAGAGTCTGATAGCTGGATTGATAGTATTCTTCATAGCATGAATAATCCAGATATGAAGGTTTTTAAGATGATGGACTACGTCGATAATTTGCCTGAAGAGCACATGGTTGGTATGCAAATCCGTGAAGGTAGCCATAATGAGGATGTGCATGATGAAAAGGAAACACACTTAGACCATGAGGAATATGATGAGCATATATGGACATCCCCTACGAATGCAATCAAAATTGTTAGGGGTATTGCCGACATATTATGTGAAGTAGATACGGACAACAAGCAGATATATTCGGAAAACAGTAATAGACACATAATCCAGCTGAATGAACTCGACATGGAGTTTAAAAAAATAGTTGCCAATGGAAGGAGAAACACCTTCGTATTTGGCGATAGATTCCCTCTTTTGCACTTTGCAAAGGAATATGGCATTAACTATTATGCTGCATATCCCGGCTGCAGTGCCGAATCTGAGCCTAACGCAGGAACACTGGCGTTCCTTATCGAAAAGGTCAAGGATGAGGAAATACCTGTCGTGTTTCATATAGAATTGTCTAACCAAAAGATGGTTGATACAATATGCGAGGAAACGGGTGCAAAAAAGATGCTATTTTCCTCATGTCACAATCTTACTGCCAAACAGTTCGAGGCTGGTGTCACATATATAGATATGATGAAGGGAAATGTAAAAGCATTAGAACAAGCTCTTAATTAATATGGGAAGGAATTTTTACTATGGATAATAATTGGATTAAAGTATTTATTTTTACATCTACACAGGGCATTGAACCTGTATGTGGTATGCTATATCAGCTAGGCATTGCAGGTGTTGAGATTGAGGATAGTGCTGACTTTCAGGACTATCTTGATAATTATGGTAAGTATTGGGATTATATTGATGAAAACCTTATGGGAAAGCTTGAAGCTGAAACATGCGTTATTGCGTATATCAATGATAGCCCATCGGGCATTGAACTTCTATCATCGATTCGTGAGGGTGCTGAAAGGGTAAAATCTCTCGCAGACGGTGATGAGTTTGGCAGGATGTATGTGGCAACTGATAATGTAAATGAAGAGGATTGGGCAAACAACTGGAAAAAGTATTATAAGCCTATTCCAATCGGAGAAAAGCTTATTATTAAGCCAAGTTGGGAAGAATTATCTGACCCAGATGGCAGAACAATCATTGAAATCAATCCCGGAATGATGTTTGGTACTGGTACCCACGAAAGTACAAGAATGTGCATGGCACTTCTTGAAGAGTGTGTAACAGAAGATACAAGAATATTTGATGTAGGTGCTGGTAGTGGCATACTCGCAGTAACAGCGCTGCGTCTTGGCGCACAGTCAGCCTATGCAGTTGATATCGATGACAGCGTTAATATTATTGCTCACGAGAATGCAAAGCTTAATGGCGTTGATGACAGGCTTAAGACAGACTATCGTGATCTTGCCGATGGGGTGACTGACACTTATAATCTGATTACCGCCAATATCGTGGCAGATGTAATCATTCGTCTTATCCCATCCCTTCCGGAAATATTGGAAAAGGACGGAACCTTTATCTGCTCAGGTGTTATTCTTGAAAGAGAAGGGGAAGTTAAGGAATCTCTTGAAAAGACAGGTCTTAGGGTAAGCAAGGTTGTAAGAGAAAATGATTGGGTAGCAATTAAGGCAGAAATATAAAGATTAGCAATATAATTTTATTGTTGAAAATGATAGCTTTTTATGATATAATATCTACAAGTATGCTATTAAAGGTGGATATCTATGCCTAAATTTTTTACAGATAAAGAGAATATTCACGAAGACACTTTGCATATAACAGGCGAGGATGTTGAGCATCTTTCCCGTGTATATCGTGCGAAAGTAGGCTACGAGATAATGGTTTGTGACGGTTGTGGCACAGATTATGAGTGTGTTGTAGTTGAGATTGAGAAGAATCACATCACAGCAAAGATTATATCCCAAAAGGAATGTGATACTGAGCCAAAGGTAAAGATAACTCTATTTCAGGGGCTGCCCAAACAGGGTAAAATGGAAATAGTTATCCAAAAGACCACCGAGCTTGGAATTACTCGCATCGTGCCAACAATAACACAGCGCTCCGTTGTTAAGCTTAATGATGGAGACACAAAAAAGCAACAACGGTGGCAAAAGGTGGCTATTGAGGCTGCAAAGCAAAGTGGCAGGGGATTAATCCCCGAGGTTACACCTGTTATGAGCTTTGAGAAGGCTGTTGAAATGGCAAGCAAGATGCAGGCGAAGATTATTCCTTATGAGTTAGAAAAAGAAACATCTCTGCGTCAGGTGCTATCATCAGATATCAGGGAAATCGGCATTATCGTTGGCAGCGAAGGTGGGTTTGACCCAGAGGAAATACAGCTTGCTGTGTCAAAGGGAATAACCAGTGTAACGTTGGGTAAGAGGATTTTAAGAACTGAAACAGTAGGAACTGCATTATTACCTGTTATATTATATGAAACAGGTGATATGTAATATATTACAGGGGCAAAGGCAATATTTCAAAAAAGAGGATGATTATTATGCAGAAAAATACAGAAAAATACAATAGACACGAAACCTTGACAAATAACTTTCTTGTACAGTTAGCTTTTGCAATCGGTTGCGCTATCTACGCTTTTCTTCTTATGAAAGGCTCTGTTACTGATCAGTTTATGGTGGTAGTAAGATATTTGCACCGTGGCTGCTTTGTAGCTTTCGCAGTACTAGCAGTAGTATTACTTTTCGTATGGCTTAAAAAGGGCAAAGTTAATTGCAAGTCCGGTTTTTATTATAGTGTTATCTTTTCACTTCTTAATTTGTATTTGATTGTATATATTAAGTATGCGACTAAGTTTTTCGGTGGGTTTTTATACAATATTATGTATGGTGAATACAAGACATTATTTGCCATTATTGGTATAGGTGCTTTTGCAAGCTTTGTTACATATGTTGCAAGGGATAATATGCCTACAAAGAAGAGAAAATAAGAAAATAGGGTAATAGAAGATTGATACCAAGATGCAAAAATCTTGCTTTGTTTATAATATGATTATCTGAAGGGAAATGCAGACAGATATGAAAGAATTTGAAACTATTCAACTTAAAAAGGGAGTAAGACTCAGCCTTACTCTCACTGATAAATTTAAAACAAACTATATAGGATTTACATTTCACCGACCTCTTTCGACTAAAGAGGTAACGGTGAATTCTCTATTATCTGCAGTTATCACAAGAGGCTGTAAGAGTTACCCTGAAACCGCTGAATTAAGCAAAAAATTTCAGGAGCTTTATGGTGCAAGCCTTGGTGTAAGTGCTCGCAAGAATGGAGAAAGCCAGCTTATTCACTTCGGATTTGAATTTGCAAGTGATAAATTCATTCCATCCGGTGAAGGACTTTTTGAAAGCATTGCAGAACTTGCAAAAGAGCTGGTTTTTGACCATAATAAATTCAATGAGACTTATGTGGAGCAAGAAAAAGAGAACACTCGCACTCTTATTCTTTCCATCTTCAATGATAAGCGCTCCTATGCACAGATAAGAATGATTGAGGAAATGTGCAAGGGTGAGGCTTATGGAATCCTTGATGTAGGAAGAATCGAGGATTTGCCAAGTATCAATGGCGATGTGCTTTATAACCATTATAGGGATGTAGTCCTTACTTCACCTCTCGATATCTTCTTTATGGGTAATGCCGATAAAGATAAGGTTATAGATATTGCAAATGAGCTAGCGCAGTATGTCAATGTGACAGAGGAATACCCTGGTATTGAAGTGAAAAAGACGGTAGAGCAGGTTAAAACTGTTGTTCAGCAAGAAAGCATTGCACAGGCAAAGCTTTCTATGGGCTTTAGAACAAAGAGCTCTAAACAAGATGGTGACCATTTTGCTCTTACAGTATATAATACAATTTTGGGTGGCGGTCCATACTCAAGATTGTTCAATAATGTTCGAGAGAAGATGAGCCTTTGCTATCATATTTCATCTGCGCTTGATAAGAATAAGGGCATTATGTGTATTAATGCAGGCATCGAGTGTGATAAGTTTGAGGTTACACGAGACGCAATCCTTGAGCAAGAAAAAATCGTACGAACTGGTGCTTTTACTGATGAAGAACTTGCATCTGCAAAGCTTTGCCTTATAGATTCCTTTAGGGGAACCTCTGATAGTCAGCGCAGAATGGAAAACTTCTGTCTTGCCCAGCTTACAAGTGGTGAAGAGGAAGGCCTTGCGGAGTATATCGAGTGCATAGGTTCCGTTACTCGTGATAGAGTTATACAGGCTGCAAAAGATGTAGAGCTTGATACAGTTTATCTTCTCACGAAGAAGGACTGATAAAAAAAGGATTTATCCAAAGGAGTAGAAAATCCTATGATATTTAATAAAGTATATTATGAAAATATAGATGAAACCCTATATTCAGCTGTCCACGAAAGCGGGCTTAAGGTGTATCTTTTGCCTAAGGATTTCACCAAGACTTATGCGGTAATCGGCACAAGATTCGGTTCTGCAAATGACAGGTTTATTCTGGACGGCAAAGAGGTGGCAGTGCCTGATGGTATTGCACATTTCCTTGAGCACAAACTCTTTGAGAAGAAGGACGGCACAAATGCCTTTGATGACTATGCAAGAACAGGTGCATCAGCCAATGCATATACAGGTTTTTCAAATACCTGTTATCTCTTCTCATGTACAGATAATTTGAAGGAAAATCTTGAGATTCTCTTGTCCTTTGTGGCAGAGCCATACTTTACTGATGAGAATGTTGAGAAAGAACAGGGCATTATCACGCAGGAGATTAGAATGTATGATGATGACCCAAACTGGTCAGTATATTTTAGTGTTCTTAAGTGTATGTATTCGGATTTCCCTATTCGTAAGGATATCGCAGGAACAGCCGAGAGCATAAGAGAAATTACACCTGAATATTTATATACCTGTTATAACTCATTCTACAATCCTAAAAATATGATTCTCTTTATCGTAGGTGATGTGGGAGATTTTGATAGTATTTCAGAAATCGTTGATAAATATGTAAAGAATACTAATGATGAGGTTCCCAAAAGTGTATTCCCAACCGAACCACAGGCAGTATTTAGGGATTATTATGAGCAGTCTATGAGCGTGCCAACGCCACTATTTATGATCGGCTTTAAGGAAAGGGAAAATACGCAGCAGGGCAGGGAGCTTCTTAGAAAACAGATTGCAACAGAAATCTTGTTAGAAATGGTTTTTGATAAGAGTAGTGATTTGTATCATAAACTATATAATGATGGACTGATAAACGATAGCTTTTCATCGGAATTTGCTTGTGAGAATATGTATGCACACACTGTATTGGGTGGCGAAAGTCCTGACCCTTGCAAGGTGCGTGATGAAATCGCGGAGTATATTAAATCTGTTAAGCTTTCAAAGGATGATTTCATTCGTTGCCAGAGGGCGTATCTTGGAGATTTTCTCCACGGCCTAAACAGTATTGACGGCATTGGGCATGAATTTATATCTAGTATGTTCACAGATGTTAATTATCTTGAAACCGCCGCAGTGTGTGAAGAGATTACCTTTGAGGAGATTGAAAAGCGCTTTAGTGAGCATTTTATTGTAGAACAAATGGCACTTTCTGTTGTCAGGCCAATAGAAAAATAAAATATCTGACAGAAAGGGGAGGACGCAATATGATACAGTTCCCTGGATTAGGTCTTGAATTTAATATTGAAAGAGTAGCCTTTTCCCTATTTGGTAAGGATGTGTATTGGTATGGAATTATCATCGGATTGGGCGTAATGCTTGCGCTTATCTATGCATTGTATGAGGCTCGCAGAGTGGGTTTTGATACAAATGCACTTTTGGATGTCGTTATTTATGGTATTTTATTTGGCATTATCGGTGCCAGAACATACTATGTTATTTTTAATATAACGCAGTATGATTCATTTTGGGATATATTCAAAATTTGGGAGGGCGGAATAGCCATCTATGGTGGCTTAATCGGTTCGCTTACCGCAGCGTATATATATTGCAAAAAGAAGAATCAAAACTTCCTTTTATTACTTGATGTTGTTTCTGTCCCATTCCTTATTGGACAGGCGATTGGTCGCTGGGGAAACTTTGTTAATCGTGAAGCCTTTGGCGGAGAAACAACCCTTCCTTGGAGAATGACGATTTATAATGAGATTGGCAAGCTTGTATCTGTTCATCCAACGTTCCTATATGAAAGTCTTTGGAACGTGGTGGGAATAGTTGTGCTTGTTCTTTATCGCAAGCATAAAAAATTCACAGGTGAGCTTTTTGCAATGTATATAACCTGGTATGGTCTTGGAAGAATATGGATTGAGGGACTTAGAACAGATTCTCTTATGCTTGGACCTATAAGAGTTTCGCAACTTGTAGCACTTGCATCTATTGGATTTGGTGTGTATATGCTTGTGACAGGGTATAAGAGAGTTAAAAATAGTGACAATAAGGTAGAAGAAATGGTTGTCAAACCTGCCCCGGAACCTAAAAAATAAATAACACAAAAGGTGTCTAAAAACTTTAGTTTTTAAACACCTTTTTATTTTGATTTAACCTTTTTTTAATGCTTTATACTATCCTTATCACCTAGCATCGCACGCATATTAGCCTTTATTGCTTCGATATATTCTTTGCGAAGCTCTGCCTGTTCGGCTAATTCCTGTTCGGTAAGCGCTTCGGCCCTTGATTTTCGTGCAAGCTCGCTGATGCGGTCTATTTTTTTTTGTTCCATTATGTTGCTCCTTTTATTGTGCCTTCTGTTCTGCCTGTTCGAGGATTGCTTCTAGCTGGATTCTTGCAGCTTCCTTTTCTGCTTCATCCTCAGAGTTGGTGAAGGTATCTATAAGGGATTCAAGGTCCTGTGCTGATTCAACTGGTTGCTGATATTCTGTGTCAGGCTCCTGTTTTTCTGCATTTTTATTTTCAGTCTTTCCCTCTTCTTTTGGACTCACGCTTTCGGATTTCCCCTTTTTGTCAGTTATTGTATTCTTAGACACGCATGCTGTGAAGCTGAAAGTGAGGAGTAAAACTGAAATAATTATTGCTAGTATTTTTTTCATAGTATATCCATTCCTTTCACATAATATATTTTTATCGTCTATACAAGATATTAAGATTATTATAAAGCTCCGTATCAATCTCGTCAAGCTGATCCTTTGTGATTCTAAACTGCCAGTTGCCACCTGATTTGCCCGGAATATTCAAACGAGTGTCTGAACCATAGCCCAAAATATCCTGAATAGGGAAAATCGTAAGGCCTGCTGACGAGGATATAATCTTTTTAATAATTGAAGTGCAAGCACTATCCCAATCCCGTGGGTTGTGTCCGCAGTATTCAAGCATGTCGTTTTTGTTGTTTTGGTCAAGCTCCCAAAGGTAGCCTAAAAGTGTATTATTATCATGAGTTCCTGAATATGCCACACAGTTATTAATATAGTTGTGTGGCTGATGGATGTTGTCATACTCACCAAGGAATCCAAATTGAAAAACTCTCATTCCCGGGAAACCGCTATCTTCCACAAGCTGTACAACTTCGTTTGTTATCTCGCCTAAATCTTCTGCGATAATAAGCTTATCTCCTGCCACTTCTTTAAGAGCGTTTACAAGGTGAATCCCCGGTCCTTTGACCCATTTGCCATTTCTTGCAACACAGTCCTGAGCAGGAATTGCCCAGAATGACTCTATTCCTCTGAAGTGGTCGATTCTTACTCCGTCAAAGAGTTTGAGCATATGAGATAGTCTTTCCTTCCACCAATCAAAGTCCGTTTCTTTCATCTTATCCCAATCGTAAAGAGGATTGCCCCAAAGCTGACCATCAGGACTGAAATAATCCGGCGGACAGCCTGCCACAGATGTTGGCTTGTTGTTCTCTAGTAAGAACAGCTCGCTGTTGCTCCATACATCACAGCTATCAAGGGACACATAGATTGGTATATCTCCAATGATTTTTATTCCCCTTGAATTGGCATATTCTTTAACCTCTGCCCATTGGGTAAAAAATTCAAACTGAATAAACTTCCATGCAAAGAGCACCTGTGGGTCAGGCTGATCTGTCTCCCATTCCCACCAAGGTTTTTGCCCGTTAGCCTGCTTAAGGCTCATAAACCGACAGACACTTTCAAGCTGAGGTTCGCTATTTATAAATGCCTCGATCTCATAACGGTTAGTTGCTCTTTTTGATGCCTCTATAAGAAGCGGAATTCTAGTGTGATATAGTCTTGCAAATTCACAGCTATATGGAGTTTCTTGCTTTTGCTGATTTAACTCATCCTGTGTGATTAGTCCCTTTTTTGCAAGCTTCTCAAGGTTTATAAAGTATGGATTGCCACCAAATGCGCAGTAGGACTGGTAAGGTGAGTTGCAGTCGTCAACCATACAGAATGGAAGAACCTGCCACCATGTAAAACCGCCTTCTACTAAAAAATCCACAAAATCCTTTGCTTCATTACCAAAGCTACCACAGGAGTATTCTCCATAAAGAGAAGATATGTGCATAAGCACACCGCTGCTTCTTTCCATCATACAAATTCCTTTCGGTAGGGAGTTGTTTTGTGAAAAAAATTATTTCTTTTGTGCTGATGACTTAGCTCTAAGTGCTTTGTTAAGAACCATTTTTCTCATTCGAATATTTTCAGGAGTAACCTCTACAAGTTCATCCTCTGCGATGAATTCAAGGCACTGTTCAAGGCTTAGTATTGCAGGTGATACAAGCTTAAGCGCGTCGTCATTGCCTGATGCACGCATATTTGTAACGTGCTTTTTCTTGCAAACATTAACAACCAAATCTTCTGCCTTGGCACATTCCCCTACAATCATACCTTCGTATACTGAGATACCGGCATCAAAGAAGAGTCTGCCTCTGTCCTGTGCATTGAAAAGTCCGTACGCAGTAGTTTCGCCTGTTTCCCACGCTACAATAGCGCCACGTGTTCTATCAATAACATCACCCTTATATGGTTCATATCCATCAAAGATGTGGTTCATTATACCATAACCCTTTGTATCTGTGAGAAGTTCACTTCTATAACCCATAAGGCAACGAGCAGGAATCTTGAATTCAAGTCTTACGCTGCCACGGTCATCTGCGGTCATATTGAGCATTTCTGCTTTTCTACCGCCAAGCTTTTCCATAACAACACCAACATGGTCGTTAGGAACATCAACGGTGAGTATTTCCATTGGTTCGTGCTTTACTCCGTCAATAGTCTTGAAGATAACCTGTGGACGGGATACCTGAAATTCAAAGTCCTCACGACGCATTGTTTCAATCAGGATAGAAAGGTGAAGCTCACCTCTGCCTGAAACTTTAAATGCATCAGGAGTATCTGCTTCTTCAACTCGAAGACTAACATTTGTTTCTGTTTCTTTAAATAATCTGTCACGAAGATGTCTTGATGTTACATACTTACCCTCTTTACCTGCAAAAGGAGAGGTGTTTACCATAAATCTCATTGAAAGTGTAGGCTCGTCAATCTTAACAAAGTCTAATGGCTCTGTGCCTTCGCTATCACATACAGTTTCACCAATCTTAAGGTCACTAATACCTGCGATTGCTACTAGGTCACCAAGTTTTGCTGACTCTGTATCAACTCGCTTAAGACCTTCAAATTGAAATAGCTTTGATATTCGTATATTTTCCTGTCTGCCCTCAGTGTTACAAAGGACAGCCTGCTGACCTGTCTTTACACTACCGCGGATTACTCTTCCGATACCGATTCTGCCGATATATTCATCATAATCGATATTTGTTATAAGGAGTTGGAGAGGCTGATCTATCTCGCCCTCTGGTGCGGGAACCTCATTGATAATTGTGTCAAGAAGAGGTTTCATATCTGTTCCTATATCACTCAAATCAACAGATGAATAACCATTTCTGCCTGAAGCATACACAACAGGGAACTCAAGCTGTTCTTCGTCTGCGCCAAGCTCAATGAAAAGGTCGAGAAGTTCATCAATAACATGGGTAGGTCTTGCACCATCACGGTCGATCTTATTAACTACTACAATTGGCTTTTTCTTGAGATCTAAAGCCTTACTGAGTACGAATCTAGTCTGAGGCATACAGCCTTCAAATGCGTCTACAAGCAAGACTACACCATCAACCATCATAAGGATTCGCTCAACCTCACCGCCAAAGTCTGCGTGACCGGGGGTGTCTACGATATTGATTTTAACACCATCATAGAGAATAGCTGTGTTCTTTGAAAGTATTGTGATTCCGCGCTCCCTTTCAAGGTCGTTAGAGTCCATTACTCTTTCTGCAACCTGTTCATTGCTACGGAAGACACCTGACTGCTTAAGCATCTGGTCAACCAGTGTTGTTTTTCCGTGGTCGACATGAGCTATAATAGCCACATTTCTTATGTCATTTCTTTTGTACATTTTTTAACCTTCTTTTTCTATAAACTTATCCACTTATCAATGATATATTATCCTGTAAAAAATGTAAATAGTCACTTTACAGGAATATTTAATGAAAATGACTATTGTCATAGTAATTATATATAAAATACCCCATTGATGCGTAATCACATATATTATAAATAAGTATTGCAGACCTTGCAAAAAAATGGTAGAATGATTAACATAGATAAGTATTTTCTAAATTCAAATGATAAACGGGAGCAAATTGCAATGTGGATTTCAGATAATTGGAAAGATTATGAACTTATAGATGCTGCTGATGGTCTTCGTCTTGAAAGATGGTGTGATGAAGTCTATCTGCGTCCTGATCCAATGGCGGTGTGGGATAGCAAAAGTGGTGATAAAAGATGGAATAAGCCTGCCGCAAAATATTTTCGTTCCGATAAGGGCGGCGGTAAGTGGGAGTTCTATAAAAGCGTTCCTGATTCAATGAATATGCACTATGGCGATTGTACATTTAAAATAAAGCCTATGGGATTTAAGCATATGGGTATCTTTCCTGAACAGGCGGTTAACTGGGATTGGTGCTCCAATCTTATTAAAAAGGCAGGAAGACCAATTAAGGTTTTAAACCTCTTTGCATACACAGGCGGTGCTACAATGATGGCGGCAAAGGCTGGAGCAAGTGTGTGCCATGTTGATGCGTCAAAGGGCATTATCCAGATGGCAAAGCAAAATGCACAGTTAAGCGGACTTGGTGACCATCCTATAAGATATATTATTGATGATTGTGCTAAGTTTGTTGCAAAGGAGATTCGTCGTGGATCAAGATATGACGGAATCATCCTCGACCCACCATCTTATGGAAGAGGTCCTAGCGGTGAGGTGTGGAAAATGGAAGACGAAATCTGTGGTCTACTAAATATGTGCAAACAGATTCTTACAGATGAACCATTATTTGTACTGCTTAATTCATATACAACTGGTATCAGCGCCGGTGTTATTGAAAACCTGATGAAGATAACATTTGGTGAAGATGCATCAGCACAGGAAATCGGACTGCCTATAACCTCAAGAGGTCTTGTGATGCCTTGTGGTTGCAGTGGCAGAAAGGAATGGTAAAGTGATAAGAACAGAAAACCTCTGCTTTTTCTATAAAGAGGGAAAGTATGTACTTGACTATGTTAATATTCATATAAAAAAAGGTGAGTTTGTGGCAATTCTCGGTCACAATGGAAGCGGCAAGTCTACCCTTGCCAAGCACTTCAACG
>JAQVYH010000064.1 GCA_029004515.1 Eubacteriales bacterium
GGCGATGTAGATGTGCTCAATTCATATTTTGGGTATACAATACATAACGGGCGGGGTAAGCCCACAAACAGCGAATTTATCGCCATGATTTCGGACAGGTTCAGGCTACAGCTTAAAATATCGTAAAACGGTTATAAACGCGCATGAACACTGGATTTTTTGCACTTATTAGATGAATTTTATAGCAATAAACTTTTGAGTTTATCGCTATAAATCTTCTGGAGTTCGTCATTATACCTATAAATATTTTGATAGCAAAGCTATTAACTCCTTTACTTTATTGGGTGATTCAAAATCCAAAAAAGTAAAGGAGTTTTTTGTTATGTTACAGTTTGATTATGATATTGAGGATTTCATGAGTTATTGCCAAAGCCAGAATTTAAGACCTAAAACAATGCATAGCTATGAGCAAGCTATAAGGCTTTTTCAACAATATGTATTTAATTTTCACAATATAGATGCAGCCGAAAAAATACAGGATTGTCATATCAAGGAATATATTAAATATCTTCAGGAACGAGGTAAATACGTTGTAGTAACAAATGAACAAAGTAAATCAATTAATTTTCCTCAAAACAGAAAAGATTTAAATAAGCCAGTGAGTGAAACAACTATAAATAACTATTTGCGAAATATGAAAGTATTTTTCAATTACATGTACTCAAATCATAACATTAGAATAAATCCATTCCAAAGGATCAAGCGAAAACTAAACAACGATCATAAACCTGTAGATTTTATACAAGATGATGATTTCAAAAAACTTATTAAATCGTTTGATATGGGTCAATTCCACGAATACAGAGATTCTACGGTTATTCAGCTTTTAATAGACACCGGAATGAGGATAGGGGAGTGTCTACTTATTAAAACAGAAGATATAGATGTGACAAGACGTTCTATATATCTACAATCTGAAAACACAAAAGCAAGAAAAAGTAGAATGGTTTTTTATTGTGCTGAAATGGGTAAGATACTAAAACAATGGCTTCAGTTCAAGGATCGTTATAGAGATAGTGATTACCTTTTTTGCACTAATCAAGGCAAACCTTTAACAGTTGGTAATTTTGAGACTAATTTTAAAGGGTATACAAATAGAGTAAGAATAAAAAATGGACATCCTCATATGTTACGAAATAACTTTGCTAGACGATTTTTACTTAATGGGGGAGATATATATACTCTAAGCCGTATCCTAGGGCATAGCAGCGTTGTGGTGACTGAAAAGGCATACCTTGATTTAGATGATGAAGATTTGAGGATAAATTATGCTCCTTATTCACCATTGACCAAAATAATGATGAAGTAAAAATAATAATAGCAATATTACTTGTTCTTATATTAACATAAGCTTATATTAAGAAGAGTACCTATCGGCTTTCAAGCTAATAGGTGCTTTTTGTTTTAAAGTGAATATTTGTTTCTGAATTTATGATATAATAACAGCATTAGTGATAAAAGTGGGGTAATATAATGTCAAAAAAATATATTAGTGAGCTTATTGCCGATGATTATAAAGAATGGAAAAAAGGAGATATAATCTTAATTAAATCCCCTACAGGTAGCGGCAAAAGTGAATTTATTAAAAAGCAGTTATTGGAATGGTGCAAACAAAATCAAAAGTCCATGTTACTACTTAGTAATCGAACATTGCTTTATAACCAGCAAATAAGTGATATTCAAGAAGACTTACGGGGGGGATTTTTCAAAATAACTTTAGGACTATATCAAACGTTTAAAGAAGAAATTGAAGATTATGATTATCTAGTATGTGACGAATGTCATTACTTTTTCGAAGATGCTAGCTTTAACAGGCATACCGACATTATATATAAGAAAGTTCAAAACTATACAGATGGTGTAGTTGTTTTATTATCTGCTACACCGGAATTACTAAGGGCTCGTCTAAAGGGAAAAATAACAAAAGAATATACACTTCCATTTCAAATTGAAAATTATACACTATATAAATATTGGAAAAGAAGAGCGGTTCCTTTAATTATAGAACAAATTAGGAAAGATTATCCTAAAGAAAAAATATTATATTTTTCAGGTAGTGCAAAAGACGCTTATAATATATCAACATTATTTAATGATAGTGCTTTTATATGTAGTAAAGGAAATTCTGAATATGCAAAATTTATTAACAAAGAACAACGGAAATGCATTGAATCAAAAAGTTACTTTGTTTGTAATTTACTTTGTGCAACAACAGCATTAGATAATGGCATAAATATAAAAGATGCTCAAGTTAAGCATATAATACTTGATGTATTTACGCCTGTAGCCACAGTTCAATGTATGGGAAGAAAGCGATTTGAAGATGAAAGCGAACATATAAATATATATATCAAAAATTGCTCAAAAAATATCATAACAGGTATGTTAAATGATGCAGAAACAAAACTAGAACCAAATGAAGATTTAATAAAGCTCTCGGAAAAGGAATTTGCTAAAAAATATAATAAAAAAAACATTAGTAAAATGCTCGATTTAATTTATGATGAAAAAGCATCCGCAGGATTTCGTTTTGAAGTGAATGAGTGTATGAGAGATTGGTATAAATATATACAAGCATTTTGTATAAATTGTCTTACCGATGAGAATGAATATTTTGATTACATATGTAAGAAACTTGGTATAAATTCAAGTACAGCAATTGATATAATTGAAGATATTGAGTACGAAAAATTAGGCTTAGTTTTGGAAAAATGGGAAGGAAAAAAGCTTTATATAACTTCTGATGAAAAACGACAATTTGTTGAAGAAGTATTTTTATCAATTAACGGGCGTAATCTTGATGATAGATTAAAAGGATATAAGAGTATAAATCAATTTATAGAGGATCTGAAATTGCCTTTTATCATAAAAAGTGCAAAAGATTGGAGCAGGACTGAGAATAGAGGGAAAGCCTATTGGAGTGTTATAAATACTGGCAACAAAAATACCAATAACTAATACATAGTTTTATGTATAAAAATAGCCAACAATTATATCACATAAAATATATAAAGTAAATATATATTTTTAACAATTTTCAGAAATAATTATTAATCATTATATCTATTTTGTATTTATGAATTGGGCGTATTGAAATTCAAATAAAAATATGTCCACCCTAATAGCGTAGCTATGGGGTGGACGAGCCGTCTGCAAGACATAATAAAAGTGTGTGTTATAAATTGGGGGGGCAAAGGCATTGTTTGTCTGCTATCGCAGCCAAGCCAATACCCCTTGATTGCCCCCCAAACCCCCTATCAAAAAATTATAACTATCTTTTATACTATAACTTCTAATTCATAAGGCAAAATATCTACTCCGAACAAGTATCTGCATTTTGGGTTATTTTATTGAAAAAATATAGGTTTTATGCGGGTTTAATGGGTTCTACCGAAAGCCATACCGAATATGTAATATTTACAACAAATCTCCAATAAGTTATTATTCTTAATATATTTTCAGTTTATATTTATGCAAATTAATAAGGCGTTTTTGTACGGAACGCCTTAAAACCGTTACCATCTGACAAACACGACTAAGCGGATGGTAATGGAATAGGGCTTTAAGGAAAACCCTTTAGAACCATTAATAAAATCTAAATGGATTTTAGTACTATCTCTTATTTTTTAGTCCCCTATCTGATACCGATAACTGGATAGTTCCGTCTTTGAATTTACTAACAGAAATATAAAAGTCTCCCTGCTTCTTAACTCCACTAATAAAATATGTACCACTATGACCATCTGATAATTCTTGCGGAAGGCTAGATGTGTTAATATATCCCATATCATAATGGTTTGCAATTGCTTGCTCTACCGCTGTATAACTAGAACTGTGAATTTCTGTCTCAAAACTTCCCATAATCAATACTTCTCTTTCCTCCAATCAAACGAGTGTTCTATCACTATCTACCGCTACAACCTTGCTAATCCCTTATACTCGTCTTGGTACTCAGACAGCCCCTCTAACAGCTCGTCAAACGTGTCTATACAGCCCTGTAAAGCTTCTATACGTTCATCGTTCCGTTCCTGTGCTACTTCGGATTCATAGTCTTTGGATTCAAGGTCTGATAAGTGATCTTCAAGCTGTTCTTTGTAAGCGTTAAGCTGGTCAAACATTTTCATATATCTTCTCCTATCTAAGTTTATATACAGGAAATAAACTTTTGCAGTCTTCTAAGTTTTCAGGAAGTATCCCTAGTTTCTGATATCTTTTTATCCATAAAGTTTTATTATCTCTTACTGCCATACCATAAGCTATAGAATTCCTACCCAAACTTGGATTAAAATCATAACCCTCTTTTTTCAAGCAATCTTTAACGTACACATCGACATAAGTTGATGGGTTTAGTTGATAGTCGATATCAAGAAAAACACAAGCACCTTTAATGTATGCGTCATTTCTGTACAGTAATTCATTTTGTCTTTCAGTATTGAAATTATATTTTTTTTCTAATCGTTTATATTCGCTATTAGCTCTCGCAAATTGTGCTGAATTACTTAATGATACTAACAACAAATACAAACCTATTAATAACGCACCTATAAACGCCATTGTACTACCCTCCTTTTAATTAAAAGCAATTACCTCTTTGATTAGAACACCAATTTTAATATTCTTGTTTCCTTGTATGTAACCAGTATATTTATAAAGTATCATTTATAAATTTCCATATGTATATCATACTACATAACCACTATTATTTACAAGTATGAAATTATTTTATGTTGTTTCATTAGGGTACACCCTTAGGACATTTCAAAATCTGTGTCACATGAATTGTATATAAATATTGAAACATATGTCATAAATGAAATATACCCTATTGACATATGTTATAACTGATGATATGATGTAGATACAAAATCAGTTAAAGGAGCGGGATTAATGAAAGTAGGTTATATTAGGACATCAACTGTAGAACAGAACACAGCAAGGCAAGATGTGTTAATGCAGGAGTTAGGCGTTGAAAAAGTATTTGTAGATCAGTTGAGCGGTAAGAATACCCAGCGTCCGCAGCTACAGGCTATGATAGGTTACGTTCGTGATGGTGACACCGTTATAGTTGAATCTATCAGTAGATTTGCTAGAAATACTAAAGACCTTTTGGAATTGGTTGAAAAGCTGAAAGAGAAGAATGTTACTTTTATCAGCAAAAAAGAAACCATTGACACCAATACGGCATCTGGTCAATTTATGCTTACTGTATTTGGAGCGATAGCACAGCTTGAACGTGATTATATATTAGATCGCCAGCGTGAGGGCGTAGCGATTGCTAAAGCTAATGGCAAGTACAAGGGTAGGCAAGTCATAGAAGTTGATAAAAAGGCGTTTGAGAGCGTATATAAGGCATGGAGAGCAGGAGAAATTACAGCAAAAAAGGCTATGCAAAGGTTAGATTTAAAACCAAATACATTTTACAGAAGAGTAAAAGATTATGAGAGCGGGAAATAAATCCCGCTCTCATATCGTATACCGTCTATTATAGACGTATTACAGCCTGTTTCTTTATACCTTGCTAAGTATATTAAGGGATGGTCAAAATGCACCTGGTAACGCCTTAAATAGGGCATACATTCTAATAAGATATTATCTATGACAGAGCGGGGGCTACTTTACACTTTGAATAGCGACTTATGTTCCCTTAAATGCTCTAGTTGATCAATATCATTCATACAGTTGATTTTCAACTTCGATTGCGATTATTTAATTGATTTATTTAAATAGTTGAGAAAATTTACAAAAAGACTTATAATGAACATTATTTCATACTTGGGAATATATAGAAACCGACCACTTGACCTGATATTATTGAACATAAAAAATAAGAATCAAACGGAGGATATAAAGTGATTACATCAGAAGAAATTAAACGTAGACTGTGGGACGGAGCGAATGAACTTCGTGGTTCAATGGATGCCAGCCGTTATAAGGATTATATGCTTGGGTTAATGTTCTATAAGTTTTTGAGCGATAAGACTTTGGAAACATTCAAAGTAACTGCTGGTCTTGGTCAAATGACGGAGGCAGAGTCAGTTGCCGAATATGCGAAAGCGAAAGCTGAATATGGTGCTGCGTTGGATAAAATGATCCAAGACGTACTCGGTTATTATGTTGCGCCTGAGTATCTTTATCAAACATGGCTAATAGATATTTCTACCGGTAATTTTGAAGTTCATAAAGTAACAGACAGCTTAAACGATTTTGAACGCACAATTGCCGTATCTGGGGAGTCTGCTGATTTTAAGGGGTTGTTTTCTAGTTCAACTCTTGATTTGACAGACACTGCTTTGGGCAGCAATTTAAATGAACGCAGCAAAAACATCAAAGAGCTGATTTTACTTTTTGCTGATTTAAACATGGTAGCATTGCAAAATGGTGATGTTTTGGGGGATGCCTATGAGTATCTTATCGGACAGTTTGCAATGGAGTCTGGAAAAAAGGCTGGGGAATTTTATACGCCACGGCAAGTTAGTGAGGTAATGGCGCAAATAGTTGCGAAATCTTCAGGGATTAGTTCTATTTACGATCCGACAGTCGGCTCAGGTTCTCTATTATTAACTGTTAAAAAGTATTTGAATAAAGATGTTCAAAAGAATTTGAATTATTATGGTCAGGAAAAAAACACGGCGACCTATAACTTGACTCGCATGAACTTGCTTTTGCACGGGGTTCGTCCTGAAAAGATGACTATCAAAAATGGTGATACGCTATCACAAGACTGGCCGGAAGATCCCGATCGTCCAAACGAAGGAATTTTATTTGATGCGGTAGTAATGAATCCGCCATACTCTGCAAAAAATTGGAATAGAGCAGGATTAAAAGTAAGTGATCCGCGTTTTGAAATTGGCGGAGTATTACCACCAGACTCGAAAGGAGATTTTGCCTTCCTATTGCATGGACTTTACCACTTAGGACAAAACGGAACGATGGCGATTGTTTTACCTCATGGAGTGTTATTCCGTGGTTCAGCCGAAGGTGAAATTCGTGAGCGTTTGATTGAGAAAAACCGTATCGATACCATCATTGGCTTGCCTAACAACTTGTTTACGAATACGGGTATTCCGGTAGTTGTTTTGATTTTAAAGAAAAATCGAGAAGTAGGGGCGCCTATATTGGTTATAGATGCCTCTCACAGCTTTATTAAGGTTGGGAAACAAAACGTTCTGCAGGAAAAAGACATTGCAAAAATCGTGGATACTTATGCAGAGCGTAGAGAGGAAAAAGCGTATAGCCATTTGGCTACCCGTCAGGAAATACTGAAAAATCAGTATAACCTGAACATTCCCCGCTATATTGAAGCGACTAATGAAGAAATTCCGCATGATGTGGATGGTCATATGTATGGCGGGATCCCTCAAAAGAATATTGACGGCTTTAAAATATTACAGTCCACCGTACCCAATATCTTGGCGCAATCACTGAAAGAAAAGCGAGCGGGATATGTGGAGCTTGTGAAACCGGTGGAGGAAATTACGAAAGAAGTTCTTCTGGATGAACGTATCGTTGCAATCTCAAAAGAAATCGAATTACAAACCAAAGACTACATCGATAAATACTGGAGCGTCCTGCGAAATGTCGATAAAGTAAGTGTTTTGAATCAGTTGATGGATGAAATGCTTGTTGAAATTAAGTCGATTCTTTCCGCATTCCAATATGTTGATGTTTATGATGGCTACCAGATTATTGCTGAAATCTGGAAAGACGCATTAACGCATGATACAGAAATCATAGCATTGAGCGATTTTTATTCTGTAGGTCGAACCCGTGAACCAAACATGGTTACAAAGGGAACAGGGGATAAAAAACGTGAAGAGCAAGATGGTTGGGTAGGCAGTATCGTGCCGAATGATTTGATTGCGAAACGTTTATATAGTAATGAGCTGGAAGCAATTGAGGACAAGAAAACTAAGCTCCAAGAGATTGAAATAGAAATGGAGGATTTAGTTGAAGCAGCAAAGGCAGACGATAGTGATGAAGCCAATACATTAAGCGATACTTTAAATGAGGCTAGAGAGACATTTGAAATGAAAAAAATTAGAACTGAATTGAAGAAAGCGACAAGAGGCACAATAGAATACGATTTACTCATAAAAGTTGAGAAGTTATTCTCCGATAAATCTGTGCTTAGTAAAGCTGTTAAAGAAGACGAAAAAGCACAGAAAGAAACAGTTTGGGAACGTATTCTGACATTGACAGATGAAGAAATCGATAATTTGATGTATGAAAAATGGTTCGGAAATACAGTGAACGCAATGGTTGCTTTAGTAGAAAATCAATTAAAATCTGAGCTAAACATTCTGCAAATGTTACATAATCGCTATTCGGATACTTTATCAGCGATCGACGAGGAAATCAGGGATTTAGAATCCGCATTTGAAACCTTGCTGAGTGAATTGGTGGTGAGATAATGAGCAAAACCACAAATTTAGTGCCCAAAAGACGATTTAAAGAGTTCCAAAACGCTGGCGATTGGGAACAGCGTAAGCTGGGTGAATTAATTGATGTCCGTAGCGGACGAGATTATAAACATCTCTCAAAGGGCGATATTCCTGTCTATGGTACTGGCGGTTATATGCTCAGCGTGAACGAAGCACTATCCTATAACGAGGACGCAATCGGGATTGGCAGAAAAGGAACGATTGATAAGCCGTATGTATTAAAAGCTCCATTTTGGACGGTAGATACGCTGTTTTACGCGGTTCCAAGAGATGAATATGAGTTGAATTTCGTCTTTGATATATTCCAAAACATCGACTGGAAAAAGAAAGACGAATCAACAGGCGTCCCAAGTCTATCGAAAACTGCGATAAATGAAATCAACGTTCTAACCCCTCAATATGACGAGCAGAAGATTATCGGTGGTTATTTTGCTCAAATTGACAACCTTATCACCCTTCATCAGCGTAAGTTAGAAAAGATAAAAGCTCTGAGATCTGCCTATCTTTCGGAGATGTTTCCTGTAGAAGGTGAGCGAGAGCCAAAACGAAGATTTGCTGAATATACTGACGCTTGGGAACAGCGTAAGGTTGGTGAACTGGCTTCTGTGTCTATGAATAGAAGAATATTCAAGGCACAAACTACGGAAACCGGAGAAGTACCATTTTTCAAAATCGGAACATTTGGAGGAACGCCTGACGCTTATATTTCAAGAGATCTCTTTGAGGAATACAGAGCGAAATATCCATATCCTAAAGTTGGTGACATCTTAATTTCTGCTTCCGGAAGTATTGGCAGAACCGTTGAATATAGCGGAGACGATGAGTATTTTCAAGACTCCAACATAGTTTGGATCAATCACGATGAACGAATAGATAACTCGTTTTTGAAGTGCTTTTATGCTGTTGTACAATGGGCTGGAATTGAAGGCAGCACTATCAAACGGTTATATAATGACAACATACTAAATACAGAGATATGCTTGCCATCGGTTAGCGAACAACAGCAAATCGGAGCCTTTTTCCGCAACCTCGACAACCTTATCACCCTTCATCAGTATATGATGGAAAAATTGCAAAACGTAAAAAAAGCATACTTAAATGAAATGTTTATTTAGAAAGGAGCGGCAGCTATGAGCAATGCAATGAAAAGTGCATCGGAGAAAACCTTTCAAGAACATTTTGTGAAAGAGTTGCAAAAGTATAAATGGGAAACACCTGATTTTTTAGATGGTAACAAGCAAGAAGTGACTGTTTCGGATTTGATTAATCATTGGCGTGTCGAGCTTAACCGTATCAATGCTGACCAACTTGAGGGAGTGGAGTTAACGAATAATGAGTTCGGTCAAGTTATGGCAAAGATTAGCCATATCAGCAATAGTTATGAAGCCGCTAAGATTTTAGCCATTGAAGAGTCAAAAGGAAAAATTGATGGTATTTACCGTGATGATAATTCGAAAATTACGAGAAAACAAATCACACTGACAATTTTTAAAAAAGCCGAAGTGCGTGGCGGAGATTCAAGCTATCGGGTTGCTAGGGAAGTTCAGACTTCGAATGGGAATCGCTTTGATATTGTCTTGCTGATCAATGGATTGCCATTAATTAATATTGAGCAAAAGCGTACAGATAAGACACTGGACGAGGCGTTTGGCCAGTTCATCCGTTATTATCGCGACGGAGAATACAGCAATAACTTCATGGCTTTTTCTCAGATGATGGTCGTCAATTCTGAAATTGAAACACGCTATTTTGCGACACCGAAGTCTGCGGAAGAGTTTAATCCAAGTTTTGTCTTTCACTGGTCTGATAAGGAAAATAAGCCAATTAACAATTGGGAAAAAGTAGTGGAACATTTCTTAATGATTCCAATGGCACATCAGATGGTCGGCGATTACTTAGTTATTGATGAGGCAAAAGAGGAAGAAAACAGACGCCATATGTTGATGCGTCCGTATCAAGTATATGCCTTGCAATCAATTGAAGGTGCAGCTTTTGGTTGGGATAATGACGACAAACTCCCCCATGGCGGTTTTGTTTGGCATACGACCGGATCAGGGAAAACAATCACTAGTTTCAAGACAGCTCTATTCCTATCAACGCGGGCTGGATTTGATAAAGTAGTTTTTTTGGTTGATAGACGTGAATTAGATAATCGTACAAGCGAAAACTTTAAAGCCTATGCTGCTTATGAGTCGGTTTCGGTTGATGATACCAAACATACGTATCAGTTGAAAAAGAAGCTGAATACGTCAAAAACAGGTATTGTGGTGACAACAACGTTCAAACTCAATTCTTTAGTAAAAGAGCTGGAAGAAGCACATGATGACAGTTTGGCAAATAAGAGAATCGTTTTCATTATTGATGAAGCGCATCGAACCACTATGGGACAGATGATGGGAACAATTAAAGATTATTTTAAGAAGAACGGTTTATTCTATGGCTTTACTGGTACACCGCTATTTGATGAAAACAAAGTCAAAGGAAAGGTTAATGAAAAAAGTGAAGTCATCAATACTACTAAGAAATTGTTTGGGCCAAAGTTGCATCAATATACGATTGATGAAGCAATTTCTGATGGAAATGTTTTAGGCTTCCATGTGGACTATATCAATACTGGTGAATTCAAAAGCTATGAGGATTTGAGAGAGCAACTAATAGAGAATATTAAAAAAGAGAAGCCTGAACTTCCGATTAAAGAAATCGAGCGTCTTGTACAAGGGTGGACGGAAGTGGAGGTTGAAAAGCAAGCTGTAAAAAACAATTTACTGATATACCAAGATGAAACGCATATTCCCCGTGTTGTTGAAGAAATTTTGAATACTTGGGATGCACAGTCTCAAGGGCGAGAATTCAATGCGATTTTGACGGTTGCATACAAGAATCGCGTAATCGCCTACTATGATGAATTTAAAAATCAACTTGATAAGCGTGGCGAAAAATTCAATGTGGCTATGACATTTAGTTTTGGCAATGAAAATGATCCTGATAATATTGATCCCAAGATCATCAAAGGGATGTTTAATGACTACGCCGAATATACAGGAATCGAATTTATTGCAGGTGATAAAAAACATGGTGAGGATGCTTATTTTGAAGATGTTGTAGAACGTGCTACAAGAGGTGGAAGCGGCCGAAATCCTAAAAATATCGATCTGGTAATTGTAGCTGACCAGCTATTGACTGGATATGATTCCAAACGTTTAAATACGCTATATGTTGATCGCTCACTCGAACTTCAAGGACTGATTCAAGCCTATTCACGTACCAATCGTGTCTTTGGTTCAAATAAAGAATTTGGCACGATTATCAATTTTAAATTTCCACGAATTACCGAGGAAATGGTTAATACAGCTTTAGAGTTATATGGTAGTGGCGGTAAGAGCAGTAAGGCAATTGTGGACACCTATAATACTGCAGTGAAAAAATTGGAGATAAAAATTTCTGAAATGATTCCTATGTTGCCAGATCCTACCGAATGGCAGACAATCAAGGATGATGAAAAGAAGAAAGAAGCATTTATTTTAGCATTCAAAGATGCAGCAGAGCAGTTGAACTTAGTAGAGCAATACTATGAATTCAAATGGGATGATACAGCCTTTGGCATTGATGAGCATACTTGGTTACGATATGTTGGTGCGTACAAAAACTTAACTTGGAAACCGGGAACTACTCCACCACCAACATTAGCTAGGCCACTTGTAGGAAAAACGAAATTAGCAGGAACACAAGTTATTGATGCAGCTCATATCCTTAAGATAATTGGTTCAAAAGTTAGTTCAATTGGTGGTGTGCAAGTTGTAGATGGGGAAACACTTCGCATTATTTATGAACAGATTCAAGAGTTGAGTAATATGGGTGAATATGAACAAGCGCAATTATTAAAAGAGTTTGTAGATTGTGAGCTTGTTCCAGGCAACTTATCAAGTATGGTGAATTTTGATAGTGCATTTGGTGTTTGGAAAGCAGAAAAATTAAAAAGTGCAGTCGATGATTTTGCTGTTGAGTGGGGGCTAAATGGCGAGTTGTTAGAAAAATCTGTAGAATCCTATTCTGCTTCTCAACCAGATGTTGTACCATATATCAACGATCTTATTATTGGCATGGATTTCAGTAAGGCCACCAATCAAACAGCGGGTATTATCTTGAGGCACAATATGTCATTAACTTCCAAACTACCAGAATGGATAGCTGAAATCAAGCAGAAATACAGCTAATACCATATTCACCAGAATACTTCAATCATAACAGGGTTAATTTAATCATAAATATTATTGAACGAACACCTAAAAGGATTGGGGTAATAGTGTATGACACAAACAAAAATGAGCCTTTACGCAATAGGATTACTATCTATTGGTATAGGTGTATTTATAATTCAACTTTTGCCTAGTTTATATATGTACTCAATTCTTTTGATAGGAATAGGTGTTGCTGTAATAATTATTGCTGTTATAGAAGGAATTAATAAGAATAAATTTGATGAATTATGGCATAACCTTAATCTTAGTAAGGGTACATCGTACCCAGTGCTTATAGACTCTAAATATGAAAATGAACATGGAAAATATAAATTTAGCGTTCCTTCTGGTTTGGGAAAAGATGACTTTATAAAAAACAAATCAGCTATAGAGCAAATTTTAGGATGTGGTGTTGAAATTTATAGGGAAGGTAAAGATATTATTATAGAAGAAAAATAAAGTTTAGGAGTTTATAGGTTTAGAGCTTGCAAAGCTTATAATTTGTGTGATATTATTATGGCAATAAACAAATTGAGTCTAAACCAATAAAGTATAGAAGTGTCTCAAAAAGTTTATTGGTATGATGAAAACTTAATAAGTGTAAAAATCCTTGTATTCATGCGGTTTTAGGCGATGTAGATGTGCTCAATTCATATTTTGGGTATACAATACATAACGGGCGGGGTAAGCCCACAAACAGCGAATTTATCGCCATGATTTCGGACAGGTTCAGGCTACAGCTTAAAATATCGTAAA
>JAQVYH010000065.1 GCA_029004515.1 Eubacteriales bacterium
AAACACCATTCTTCTGCTTCTGTGAAAGTATATATTCAGTAAGTAGTGCTCCCATCTGGTTGCCAGATACACGAGCAAACTTATTATTCTTGTTTCTTGCACAAACCCCTACACGGTCAGAGTCAGGGTCAGTAGCAAAGATAAGGTCTGCGCCTACCTCATCAGCATACTTGATACCAATATTAAAGGCTTCTTCATATTCAGGGTTTGGATTCTCAACTGTTGGAAATCTTCCGTCTGGCAATTCCTGTTCCTTAACAATAGTAACATTGCTAAAGCCTGATTCCTTAAGAACTCTTCTAACAGGCTTATTACCTGCACCATGAAGTGGAGAATATACGATAGAGATATCGCCCCCGCCGTTGATGCTCTGCTCTTTAACAGCCTGGATATAAGCATCATCAACCTCTTCGCCAATCATACTAAGAAGACCTGATCTGATAGCAAACTCTTCTGTTGTTGTCTTTATATCAAAGATCTCTGTATTGTTAATAACTTCAAGCACCTTATCAGATACGCTTGGAGGAAGCTGTCCGCCATCGCTCCAATATACCTTGTAGCCATTGTACTGCTTTGGATTGTGGCTGGCAGTAACAACGATGCCTGCTGTAGCAGAAAGATGTCTTACAGCGAATGAAAGCTCGGGAGTTGGACAAAGCTCATCAAAAAGATATGTCTTGATGCCATTTGCTACAAGGACAAGCGCTGTTTCAAGAGCATAAACCGCACCGTTAAGACGACAGTCATATGCAATAACAACACCCTTTTCCTTAAGTTCTTCACCATTCTGCTGAATGTATGCAGCAAGCCCTTGTGTTGCTCTTCTGATTGTATATACATTGATTCTGTTTGTACCTGCGCCCATGATGCCACGAAGACCGCCTGTACCAAACTCAAGATGCTTTGCAAATCTTTCTCTGATTTCCTTTTCGTCACTTTGAAGGTCCCAAAGCTCTTTCTTTGTTCCCTCATCGACAGTTGGTTCGTTGAGCCAACTCTCGTACTGTGCGATATAATCCATAATTACTACCTCCTGTTTATTTTCAAGCGGAAGGTAACATAATACCAATCTTTCTGTCACTTCCACATAACATACACAATTATATACCATTATAACAAATAAAAATAAAAATTACAACTTAATTTACGCAATTTATTGATAAATTTTTACATACTTCTCAATCTTGTTTTTATCTTTTGAACATCTCCTGCCATCCCAAGTCCGTCTATTATAGGGTTAACCCTTGATGGACGCACCTCCTCGCAGACGGATACAGGCATTTCTGCAACTGTGTAGCCATATTTTTTTGCAAGGGCAAAAATCTCCACATCAAAGGCAAAACCATTAAGCTGTGCCAAGGGAAAAATTCTTTTTGCAACAGTGCTACGAAGAACCTTAAAGCCACATTGTGTATCGCTTATTCCAAGATTTAAGTTGCGATCAACATATTTGGAAAAGCCCTTTGAAAGCTGTTGCCTGATAGGAGAATAGTCCTTGCGCATTATCCCATCTCTTGTCCCTGCCACAATATCAAAGTGAGTCAGCAACTTGTGCGCTTTAATAATGTATTCAGCCGAATACGCCATATCCGCATCATAAAGCACAATAAAATCTCCCCATGCTTTTTCCACTCCTTTTTTCAGCGCATAGCCCTTGCCATGTCTGTCCTCATAGGACACGCAGGTAACATAAGGGAACTTACTTATCTCCCCTAATGTGTCGTCAGTGCTGCCGTCATTTACTACTACGATTTGATACTTATCGTAATTATCCGCCAAAAATCTGTATACCGTGTCGATAGTTGCTCCTATTATTTGCTCCTCATTATATGCCGGGATAATAACTGAAATACTCATATTCCTAATCAGTCCTCTCAAGAAAAATATCATTAATTATTCTTTCTTAAAGGGTACATATTTATCCTGACAAATAGGAACAATTACAGATATAGAATGTTTTATAAGGACTGATTTAAGTTGTTTAACATTTTTATCCGAACTGTGATTTTATATATCGGTGTAATAATTGCAATAAGGCTTATGGGAAAAAGGCAGATTGGAGATTTGCAACCATCAGAGATGGTAGTTACTATCATGATATCCGAGCTAGCTGCAATCCCTATGGGCAACATTGGCACGCCCATTATCGTAGGTCTTTTCCCTATTCTTATTCTTATCGTCCTAGAGGTTTCTCTATCTTATGGAGCAATGAAATCAAAAAAATTAAGGCAATTAGTATCGGGTAAACCTAGCATAATAATTTGTGATGGTGAAATTAACAAAGAAGAGATGCGCAGGCTTCGAATGAATTATGAGGACCTAAAAGAGGAGCTGCGTCTGGAGGGGTGTACGGATATCAAAACAGTAAAATATGCCATACTGGAAACCAACGGACAACTAAGCCTTATACCCAATGAGCAAGGGCAAAACAACAGATAAAAAGGAGCAGAAAAAGGATGAAACCCATATGGTTATGCCTGATTCTTTTGGGGATAATCGCCCTGCTGATTATTATACCCCATCAATATATAAAAACCTCAGTTGAAAAAATGAATACTCACCTTGATTTGCTGGATAAGGAGATTCAAACTGACAATTGGGCGAAAGCCGAAAAGCTTTTCAACAATGCTACTAAAGAATGGGATAAATGCTCACCTAAGTTTGAAATGGTAATCGAGCACGAGGAGGTTGATGGGGTTGAAAGAACACTTCGTCAGCTAAGATTTTATGTAAAAGAAAAGGAATCCGCAGAGGCTAGAGCCATACTCGGCGAACTTGACTTCCTTGTAAATCACCTTAAAACCTCCGACAGATTAAGCCTAGAAAACATCTTTTAAATCATTTTGTTGACAAAGTGCCCCCTATCATGATATCATACTCTAGATATCAAAGTGAGGAGTAATCAATTCTATGTTAACAAGTAAGCAAAGGGCATATTTAAGAGGCCTTGCAAATCCTATAGAGGCAAAGCACCAGATTGGTAAGGAAGGTGTTAACGAAAACCACCGTGAATTACTTTGTGCTGCACTTGAAGCTAACGAACTAATCAAGATTTCTGTTTTAGAGTCTGTTATGGAGCCTGTTCGTTCGATCTGTGATCAGCTTGTAGAGCTTTGCAAAGCAGAGCCTGTACAGGTAATCGGCAGGAAAATTGTTTTATACAAGCGTTCTGCACACAATCCAAAGATTGAGCTTCCAAAAAATAGGAAAAAGAAATAATTTACAAGAAACAAAAAAATAATTGCAGAAAACAAAAAAATAATTGCAAGAAACAAAAAAATAATTTACAAGAAACAAAATCCCAAACAAGTCTGTTTGGGATTTTTTATGTTATATGCTATTTTAGCTCTAAACAAGTAGATCCTGCTGTGGGATTGGCTCAACAGTCTCTGTAGATGGAGTTTCCGGAGGAATAAGCTCCACAGGGGTATCCTGCACACCGGGAATCTCCTTTTGCGCTGGTGGAACATGAACAATCTTATTTTCCGGTTGATATGTGCTTGTGTGGATTCTTCTACGGGATTTTTCCTCACCGTTAATATATACAACCTTATATGTTTCAACAGTTGAACCATTAACACCATTCTGCTTTACAACAGGCGATTTTACGCTAGAGTCTTCTATCAGTTCTTCCTCAAATGCTTTTGTGCCAACTGTCTTGGTGTATATCTCAACCTTTTTGCTCTCGTCCCTTTCAAAACCATTGACGCTTACCGTTATCGCACCGCCCGATACATCTGCGTTAATCATGATTGGCTTATTAGTATCATTCACAAAGCATAAATCCAATGTGCCGTAGGAGACAGTTGCATCCATACCGCCCGGAACATATGAAACAGGCAGATTATGGTTGTATCTCTTAGTAACCTTAAGATCCGAATAAAGAACCGCCACATATAGAGTTGTTGACACCTGACATATGCCACCACCAACCTCCTGAACAACCTTGTTGCCCATATATGCATTGGCATAGTCAAAGCCGGCTTCAATAGTTCTTTTGCCTACTACACGGTTATATGAGAATTCATCACCCGGCATCATAATATGCCCATTAATCTTTTCAGCAGCCTTGTGAATATTCTTGGTTCTGCCTATTACACCCGAATTAAAATATGTAGTGTGAGATGCAAGAATTGCAGAGAAAGCTGACTTTTTCAGTTCGGCAAGGCTAATCTTCGCAGGCACAGGAGTAAAGGGTAACGTCACGACCCCGCCTTTTGATACCGCCCCTACAAGAGCGTTTCTATCAATCGCAACACCATCAATATCCTCTGTGAAATCAAGCTTGTTATCCTCATAGGTCATCTGTGCATCAATAGGATCGTGTGCTATGAGATTATACAAAAGCTCTGCCCTGTCATCGTTATCAGGCATATCAGTAAAGGTAATCTCAACAGGGTCAAACTCGCCCTTATCAACAGTAGCAATAATACTTTTTATCGCCTTGTCTGTATCTACGGTTTTAGTTGCCTTATCTGTATCGATGGTAACCTCACTTTTCTCATAATCAAAGGTTACTATTCCCTCATCCTCAAGAAGAGTGCTGCCAAAAGAGGCAACCTCGGCATAGAGAAGCTTCTCGTCAAGTTCAATGGCGACAGGGATATTTTCTACAGCACCACTATTGAGCTTTTTAACCTGAAAGTATCTTTTAAAAGTATTTCCATCACGGCCAAATTCCATAGCCTTTTCTGCCAGAAGCTTCGGGTCAGTTTTAGGCCCCATTGATGTTATGTAAAGAGTGTGACTCTTATCACCATATGTAATGGTGACGGATTTATCCTGTATATACCTAAGAAACCCTTCGTCAATTGCAGCGGTGGCTTCCATAGTGGACATACCACCAAGGTTGGTATCGCCTACACATACATTATTGTATATTTTATCTCCCGTTAATGTTTGCCTAACATCATAGGCAAAAACAATTGATGCTACCAAAAGCACCATCGCAAGAGATATACTTATTATAAGGTATACCTTCTTGTGATTCTTTGGAGGAGTATTTCTCTGCTGAGCTATCTCCATTTTTACTGTTCTCCTATCATCTAATTATTATATCTATCTACAATTACACTAATTGCATCAATTTCATCACTATCATCAAGCATTGATAACTCAAAATTCTCATCCTTGTTCTTAACTGCTCCGTTAAGGAGGAAATCAGTAAGTTGTGGATTCTTTGGCAATAATGGTCCATGGATATACGTGCCAACAGTATTCTTATATATAACACCTTCCACGAGGTCATGCTCTTTGTTGCCTGTTCCACGGATTACCCTGCCCAAGGGAGAATAACTGCCGATATGTGTTCTGCCACCATGATTTTCAAAACCTACAATCGGAAGTTTAGAAAATTCAGGCTGAATTACTACATCACCAAGGATTCTGTTTGAATCAAATTCTGAATATATATCAAGAACTCCAAGGCCTTGGACCTTCTCATCACCAACCATAAAATAGCTTCCAAGCATCTGGAATCCGCTACACATAGCAAGAATAACACCACCATTGTCAGCATATTCCTTAAGCTGTATTTTGTAGTCTTGAAGTGTCTTTGCAACCTGTATGCTCTCATTATCCGAGCCGCCGCCCAAGACAATGATATCAACTTCTGAAAAATCAAGCTTTTCTTCTATTGTATATTCCTTAACTTCTGATTCGATACCTCTCCACTCAAGTCTTTTTACAAGAGATGCAACATTGCCCTTGTCACCATAGAGATTTAAAAGGTCAGGATAAAGATGCATAATATTTATCTTCATTTGTTATCTGCCCCCTTCGCCTCTGATTCGAGCTTTTTAAGAATCTCCTGTGTACCGAAAAGTGCGGTATAACTTACAAGTACATAGAGCACTTCTGAATCGGTCTTAAGCATATCCTTAATTGCCTGTTCAATAGAGTCATAACCCTTGACATTGGACATATCAAAGCCACCGTATTTGTATCTTAAAACCAAGTCCTTATATCTCTTGCCTGATGCGCCAAGATTTTCAACATTGCCCTGCATACTCTCATAGTCAACATCCCAAATCCATGTGATATCACAACCATCGGGGGCATTATCATTAATTACAAAAAGCATATCTTTCTTGCGTGTATCCTCTAGCATTGCTGCGATTGCCTGATTGAATCCGGCTGTGTTCTTGGAAAGGTTAAGTATTACATCCTTGCCGATAGAAAAGCTCTCCATTCTGCCGGCCTGTGGCTTGTAAGCACCAAGCACCTTGTTGATATCCTCGTTGTTTATTCCCATAAGTGTTGTTGCACCATAGGCTGCAAGAATATTATATATATTATAGAATCCACGATAATTTACTTTAATCCTATTGCCATTCACATCAAAAGCAATACCATTTTGTACATTAACATTTGTAGCCTCAAAATCCACCTGCGGATGGGCAAAGCCACACTCAGGACAGGTGTATTTGCCAAGCTGACTGTAATGATAATATTCATACTCAAGAACACTGCCACACACCTTGCAGAATCTACCTTCACGGATTTCCTCGGTATTCTGCTCAAGCACTTCCTCACCGATTCCGTAGAAGTAGCACTCTCTTCCTGTGCCAAACCATGTAACAAGTGGGTCATCGCCATTCAAGATAAGCTTCGTATCATGGGTCATATCAAGGGCCTCACGCATTGCGGACATTGTGATGTCAACCTCGCCATATCGGTCAAGCTGGTCTCGAAAAAAATTGGTAACTATCATAAAGCCAGGCTTCATTTGTTTGAACACATGCCTTGTTGAAACCTCGTCAATCTCTAATGTTGCATAATCTGCCTTAACTCTGCCGAAAATATCAGCACATTTAATAAATGCAGTTGTTACACCCATAACCATATTGGAGCCTACATTATTGCACACGACTTTTTTGCCCTGTGATGTAAGGATAGAATATATAAGGTTATTAGTGGTTGTCTTACCATTAGTACCGCACACCGCCACAATGTTTTTAGAGGGAATCTGCTGTGATAATTTTTGGAGAATATCAGGACAGATTTTTAGGGCGATGCCACCGGGAACAGACGAACCATTTTTACCAGCAATTTTACCTGCGACCATTAATACTTTTGCAACCCATATTGCAAGGAGTTTTCTCATATTTTTGTGCCTCCGGATCTTATGTAGTATATATACAATTACAACTATATAATTATATACCACTTGCACCCCTCTGTCAATTATGATATACTGAATTTACCTTGTTTTTTTATTTTTTTTGAAAGAGTGATGAAGCTTTGTTACACATCAAAGAAGCTATTCTTGTGGAAGGCTTATATGACAAACAACGACTAAAAAATATTGTGGATACTTGTATAATCACAACTGATGGTTTTGCTGTGTATAAGGATAAAGAAAAGCTTGCTCTTATCCGACGAATGGCGAGGGAGAGAGGTCTGATTATCCTCACTGATTCTGACTCCGCAGGAAAAAGAATCCGCAATTATATCAAAAGTTGCACAGGTGGTCTTGATGTTAAGCACGCCTATATCCCACAGATTGAGGGAAAGGAAAAACGCAAGGACAAAGCTGGCGCTGAGGGAATCTTGGGTGTTGAGGGGATGACCGAAGAAACTCTTACCCATGTCCTTACAAGGGCTGGTTGTATGCCAATGCAGGGAGAAAAACGCACCGAAATAACCAAACTTCACCTATTTCAGGACGGACTCACAGGCGGAAGTGGCAGCGCACAGAAAAGAGGCGCACTACTAAGGCATCTTAACTTTCCATCCAATATATCATGCAACGGACTGATAGAAATTCTTAACGCATTTTACTCTCTTGATGAATATCGTGATGTTATAAAAAAATTGAAAATTATTGAATAATTAACCTTTCTTTGACAAACTAAAAATATACATACACACACTCTTTTTTGCTGAAAATAAGCATGAAGGAGTGATTTTTTTTGAAAAAGTTTTTTTCATTATTAATAATACTTTGCCTCTTTGCAGGCTGTTCTATGCAAAATGACAACTATGTTAATCCACCTAATGATGGGCAAGGAATTCAGCCGGAGGATAGAACGCTCACAGAGCAGTCTGTCATTGCAAACACAGGTGATCTTGACAACAAACTATATGGCTGGGGATTTAAAAAAGAAGTAAACAAAGCGCCATCTATGCCCACAGAATATATCGACCTATTAAAAGCATATGACGGATACTATCTTGGTAATACCGATAAAAAGGTATTGTATCTAACCTTTGATGAAGGCTATGAAAATGGATACACCGATAAGATTCTGGATGTCCTGAAAAAGACAAAAACACCAGCTGCCTTTTTTGTCACAGGGCCATATCTGGAAAATGAAGAAGATATTGTAAACAGAATGATCGACGAAGGACATATTATAGGAAATCATACAGTTAATCACCCGTCGTTGCCTAGCATAAGTGATGAGGCGATAGTCAAAGAGCTTGATGGGCTAAACAGCGTTTTTAAAGAAAAATATGGTCAGAAGATGAATTTTTTCCGTCCGCCTCGAGGAGAATTCAGCGAAAGAACACTTTCTGTTACAAAGGATATGGGATACAAGACTATCTTCTGGAGCAGTGCATATGTGGACTGGGATGTGAACAATCAGAAGGGAAGCGAATATGCCCTAAAGCAATTTACAAGTCAGCTCCACAACGGGTCAATTATACTGCTTCACGCGGTATCTAAGGACAACGCCGAGGCACTAGAAAAAATGATCAATACTGCCAAAAAACAGGGCTATAAATTCTTATCGTTGGATAACCTGTAAATAATATATCAGCATATCATCCTCCCACTTCGGGCAACTTAAGTACAGAGCGAAAGAAGAAAAACAAATCGCTCTAGTGATAAAAAACATCACGACTCCTTAAGGATTTTATATTGCTATAAGGGGGGGATTGGAATGGAAAATGGCATATGTGAGGACTGTCATTATTCTAAAAGATATAAAAAGCCCTTAAAACAGTGTATAAAGGCAATAATGTGCGTGTATCTTACAATTTCTATTGTTACCTTTGGACTATATTATACAATACCTTCAGGCAAGATACTGTATAACGGAGAGGACTATATTTCTCCATTTTTTTCCAAAGTTAATGCTAATTGGGATATTATATTAAGCGGTAACGAGAAGGTTACTGCTGATGTTTCTCCCTTTTCTAACTTTCGTTTGTGCTCTGTTACAACTGGCAATTATAATGTAAACATTACTGCTCTGGGATTCATTCCTGTAAAAACAATGGAAGTGTCTGTTATCCCCAGAAAGTATCTTGTACCCGATGGGCGAACCGTGGGTATCAAGTTGAACACAGGTGGAATAACCGTGCTATCTGTATCACAGGAGCCACAAGTTAGCTCTGTGAGAGATGCAGGAATCCAAAGTGGTGATGTGATTCTAGCAATTAACGATGTTGCTGTACTAAGCAGCGATGCTTTGTGTCAGATTGTTGATAACAGCGGCGGTCAGCAGATAAAGATAACCATAAGGCGTGACGGGAAAACAATGGACTGTTATGTAACACCTGTCATAGATGAGAGAGGTGGCTATCGGCTGGGACTATGGATGAAGGATGGTGTTTCGGGGATTGGAACACTAACCTATTATGACCCACAGGACAAAACCTGGGGCGCATTGGGACACGGAATAAGTGACGACAGTGGTGAGATTGCAGATGCCAGTGGGGGACAACTCCTCCCTGCGGGCATTGTATCAGTGACTAAAAGTTCTGCCAACTCCCCCGGAGAGATGAAGGGATATATTTGTGAAACTGATCAAGATATGGGACAAGTGAAGATTAACTCTTCACTTGGAATATACGGAATAACCACTAACAAGAATTTATTTTATGCAAACGCTCTACGAGCCGCAACGAGGAGCGAGGTCACCCAAGGAGAGGCAACCATATTAACGGCTCCTATGGGGGGAGAACCTCAAAGCTACTCGGTATTCATCGAGAAGGTCTATCGTAATACCCTATTCCCGGGGAAGGGAATGTTAATTAGAATTACGGATAAACGACTGCTCGATGAAACAGGCGGTATAGTTCAGGGAATGTCAGGTTCACCAATCATTCAGAATGGACTATTTGTTGGAGCTGTAACTCATGTGCTTGTTAAAGACCCAACCTACGGTTATGGGATTTTCATTGACTCTATGATAAATCAAGCGGAAAATATATCGCAGTGATAAAAAGCGCCCCAAACATTAGTAGGAACTATCCCATTAATGCGGGGTGCTTTATATTATTTTTATTAATTATCAAACATAGACGAAAACGCCTGCCATCCGATATCGGCATAGAATCTATGTCCACCATCACCAACAACAAGCTTGCAATTGTCAGGCGCACCTGATTTGTCATAAATTTTCCTTATTACCTCAAATCCATGCTTAACACCTGTAAGGTTTGCCAAAGGGTCTTGTTTCCCAGCCACTATAATAAGTGGTCTTGGTGCAATCAAAATTCCAATATCAGGCATATCCATATATTTAATTAACCCGGGCAAGAAGCTACATGCACAATGGTAATACGAGAGATGCGCATCCTTATATCCACAAAAAGCACAAGACGGCATAACAGCGGTGATGCGAGGCTCAATGGCCGCCGCAAAGTAGGATGTTGTACCACCACCCGAATTTCCCATTATTCCGATACGGTTTAAATCTATTTTATCAAAAGATTCAAGGGCGCATATAAGCTGCGAAATATCAAAGCATCTTTCACCCAATATTGTTCTGCCGATAAGCAATGCCTGTAACGCCTGATAATGGCATTGATCTACTTTAGTTTCTTTGGGTGCAAGCTTGCCAAAGCCTCTTTGTTCTACAATAACTGTAGCATATCCTCGCTTAACGCACTGTATTGCAAAATCTCTGTCGCCCTCTACTTCTACAGCATTTCCCTCTGCATCTTGCCCCAACGAGACAAACATACCGGGAGTGTGTCCCTGCAAGCAGATTACAACAGGTAGCTTTCCTTTTGAATTTTTAGGCAATAACAGACGAGCAGGAACAAAAAAATCCGGTTCAGACTCAAACTCAAAACTAATTTCATCAAAACGGGCATCTTGTGTGCTTTCACTAATTATACTTGCCACAGGATTTGTCTGCTTTTCAGGCATTGACAGAATCTGTAATAGTTTCTGTTTAATTTGGCTTTTCTGTTTTTCAAAATCACCATTATAATCAAAAGTCATAGAAGGCTTTATCTTCATTCCCAAATCCAGATGAAATGCATATGCAGAATTATATCGCAACTTATCTCCCCCCTCTATATAATCATAATTCAATTATATTCAACAAAAAATCATTGTCAAGGACAAAATACAGTTTGATTTTTTATGCTATTTAGTGTTTGAATATATTTTTCCCCAAAAATACTCTATGAAATATAAACTTAACTTTCTATTATTCGACAAGTTTCGACACAGTATTTTGCTTTTCACTTACTTTATCCATAAAAAATGTAAAAATGGTTACATTTTTCGTGTTGACATAATTTTCGATAAAGGCTATAATTTTGCTTGCGAATAAGAATTAACAGAATTTTCCACTAATTTTTCTGTATAATGAGAGGAGTAATGTTAAAAAATGGAAAAACTTAAGGTAATAATGATTGATGACTCATACGAGGTGTGTCGTAGTGCGAAGGATTATTTCCAAAATAACAACACCTATGAGTTTGTCGGCTTTGCCCATGACGGACAAGTGGGTATCGCAATGGCAGAACAAAAGCATCCCGATATTGTTATCCTTGATATGGTTATGCCAAATGCCGATGGTCTTCATGTTCTTCGTAGTATCAAAAGAATGAACTTAAAAAAGAGGCCAACGATTCTCATTCACTCTGCAATTGCAAGAGACAAGTCTACAGCAATGTGGATGGACGAAGGTGCAGACTATGTATTAGCAAAAGAAACAACTATGGAAAATATAGAAATGCATCTGGACCTAATGACAGAAACAAGTACAAGAGGGCAAGCGCCTGTTATCTCAGTATTTCCAAAAAGAGATGTCCCTGATCTTGAAACGCAAGTAACAGCCATTATTCAGGAGGTTGGTATCCCTGCTAATATCAAGGGCTATCAGTACATCAGAAACGCTATTATCCTTGTTGTAAATAATAATGATATAATAAACTCCGTTACCAAGGAGCTTTATCCCGAGGTTGCAAAGATGTGTGACACAAGTCCAAGCAGAGTTGAAAGAGCAATTCGCCACGCAATCGAGGTTGCTTGGGACAGAGGTGACCCAGAAACACTCAATCGTATGTTTGGTTATACAATAAGCGTAAGCAAAGGGAAGCCAACGAACAGCGAGTTTATCGCAATGATCGCCGATAAGTTACGACTTGCAATGAAAAATATATAATTTACTTTCGAAATCAACAAAGCTTTCAGCTATTTTTGCAGGAAGCTTTTTTCGTTGGGGTTTTATACGATTATATAATAGCTATTACATAAGAAAAAGGAACTACGATTATCTCGTGGTTCCTTCGTAAATGTTTTACAATGCAAGATTTGTTTATAGCTTAAAGTTTTCTTTAAGCGGTCTGCGCTAAAGGCAACAGCCTATTATAAATTCTTATATTGAAGCGATGTAGGTAATAGCTGCATAAACTCAATCCTATTACCATCAGGGTCACGAACCCAGCACTGCATATTTGTATCCTTGCCTTGTTTTACAGGCACATCAAGCTCTACGCCCAAATCCTGCATCTTCTTTTCAATTTCATATATATCATCTACCTGAAGACAAAGGTGGGAATAGTTTGACTTTGGTGGATTCTCCATGCCACCATAGAACAGCTCAATAAACTGTCCGGGAGCAACCTTAAGATAAACAATCCATGGCATGCCCTCCTCATTATTCATTGTGAAAATCTGCTCAAATCCCAATTTATTACAATAAAAATCCACCGCTTTGTCCATATCACTTACATCAAATGCAAGATGTGAAATTCTAATACCCATTTTTAATAATCCCCCTTCATTTGTCACCCTGATAACAACATTTTACAATTAAAATAGCAATAGGTCAACATTTTTTTAAAATTAATTGTTCTGTCATTGACAATGGGTTTTTATGGGTGTAATATGGGGGTAATAAAATGGGTTAGGGGTGTTATACAATGGTAACTCTAGAGTTTGAAAAGTTATATTCGGTAGATAGAATTAAGCAGCCATGCACAGCCGCAATTCCTTTTAAGAAGGGTTTTCTTGCTGATAGCAAGAACCTTTTATTAAAGGATGACAATGGTCCTACTCCTTATCAAAGCAAGGTAACGGGCTATTGGGATGACGGTTCTGTGAAGTGGCTTTTTTTACGCTTTCTTGTAGACCTTC